>JAYVGF010000039.1:0-11341 GCA_043772415.1 Betaproteobacteria bacterium | reverse complement strand
CATGCTGAGCCGCGATGGCGTCGAGGTAACCATTACAGCGGAACAAAACGCGCGCGTGCTATTACTCGCCGGGCAACCAATAGAAGAACCGATCGTTGGTTACGGTCCATTCGTGATGAATAGCCGACAGGAAATCGAGCGGGCCATTAACGATTTCAACAGCGGTAAATTCGGGCAATTAACTAGATAAAAAAATCAATATAATCAAATAGTTATATTATTTTATCTATTTGCCGTTTCCACCACAGCGGCAATCGCTTTTCCTACACCGCTCGTCGTGGCTTTACCGCCCATGTCGGGTGTGCGCGGACCTTCGGCTAGTACGATTTCAATCGCAGACATCACCACTTTCGCTGCATCGGGGTGACCCAAGTGTTCCAACATCATCGAGCCGCACCAAATTTGTCCCACCGGATTGGCGATGCCCTTGCCGTAAATATCCGGCGCAGAGCCGTGCACAGGTTCGAATAACGACGGAAATAATCGTTCAGGATTTAAGTTGGCCGACGGCGCAATGCCGATGGTGCCGGTGCAGGCGGGGCCGAGGTCGGAAAGAATATCGCCGAATAAATTCGACGCGACAACGACATCAAACCAATCGGGGTTACGCACGAAATGGGCGGTGAGAATATCAATGTGGTATTTGTCGCTGCGGATGTCGGGATAGTTCGCGGACATCAAGCTAAAACGTTCGTCCCAATACGGCATGGAAATGGAAATGCCATTCGATTTGGTCGCGGAGGTAACGTGTTTTTTTGCGCGCGTCTTGGCTAATTCAAAAGCGAATTTCATAATGCGATCCACGCCGCGACGGCTGAAAATACTTTCCTGCATGACGACTTCATTATCAGTGCCTTCAAACATTTTACCGCCGACGCTGGAATATTCACCCTCGGTGTTTTCGCGCACCACATAAAAATCGATGTCGCCGACTTTGCGATTCGCCAGCGGGCTCGGCACGCCGGGCATCAAACGCACCGGGCGTAAATTCACGTATTGATCGAATTCGCGGCGGAATTTCAGCAGCGAGCCCCACAAAGAAATATGATCCGGCACTTTGTCCGGCCAACCGACCGCGCCGAAATAAATCGCGTCGTGTTTGCCGATGCGGTCTTCCCAATCGTCCGGCATCATCTTGCCATGCTGCAAATAATAATCGCAGCTCCAATCGAATTCGTCCCATTGCAAATCAAGCTTGAAACGCTTGGCGACAGCATTCAATACGCGCAGGCCTTCCGGCATGACTTCTTTGCCGATGCCGTCCCCCGCGATGACGGCGATGCGTTTTGTGCTCATGGCTAGTCCTTGCTGAAAAAAAATGTAGTGCATTATAACGCGCCAAAAGCGAAACACTGCGTTGCATAAATCGAAACTCAATTCTCTCCTGTATATAGCCACCTATATTTTTCTTATCTCTGCTTGAAATACACTTTTCGTTTCCTATAGTTCAATTTGTCCTATGTTTTTTTGGACCGCACAGTCGAATAGCCTTTTTTCTTACACCACCAAAATCAGGAGAGCGAAATGAGAAACGGAATCAAGCTAGCAGCCGACAACATTTTGAGTTACACGACCAAGCGTCACGGCGGAGCACCGGGCGTGGTGGCGATGGCGACGGACCGCAAAGCCAATTTTTACGAAGGCGCGGCAGGTGTACGACAGTTGGGCCAAGACCAAGCGATGACCACTGATTCGGTGTTCGCGATTTTCTCCACCACCAAAGCGATTACCGGCGTGGCGATTATGCAGTTGGTGGAAGAAGGGAAAATCAAACTGGAAGACGCGGTAAAAAAATATGTCCCGGAGATTGCCGAACTGCAAGTGCTGGATGGTTTCGACGCGTCCGGCCAACCGAAGACGCGGCCGCCGAAACGCGACATCACGGTGAATGATTTGATGTTGCATACGTCCGGATTATGTTACGAATTTTTCAGCGCCGATGATTTGAAATATCGCACGGCGAAAAATATTCCGACTATCGTATCGAGCACGTTCGCTTCAACGCGCGCCGTGTTGCTGCACGATCCCGGCGAAGCCTGGACCTACGGCGCCAATATCGATTGGCTCGGCCGCATCGTCGAGCAGCAACGCGGCAAGCGCCTCGGTGAAGTGATGAAAGAACGCATCTTCACGCCGCTCGGCATGAACGACATCGGTTTCGTGATGAACGCGTCGATGAAAACGCGCCGCGCCACCATCCACGACCGCAGTGCCGACGGCAAGCTGACGCCGCTGCCCGATTTAGCTTTGCCTGATCCACCGGAAATGGACATGGGCGGACATGGCTTGTACGCGAGCATTGGCGACTATATGAAATTTATTCGAATGATGTTGAACGATGGCGACGGCCCGAATGGTCGCGTGCTTAAAGCGGAGACGGTCGAGCGGATGTCGCAAAGTGGTACGCCTAAAGGTTGGGTTGGCGCTTGGACGACGTCGATACCGTCGCTATCGAATGACGGCGAATTTTTCCCCGGCTATTCCAAATCCTGGTCCTACACTTTCATGGTCAACGATGAACCATTGCCCACCGGCAGACCGGCTGGCGCACTCGCATGGGCGGGGTTGGCGAATACGTATTTTTGGATCGACCGCAAGACCGGCGTGGGCGGTTATTGGGCTTCGCAAATCCTGCCGTTCCAGGATGCGGCGTCGTATCCGGGCTTTGTCGATTTTGAAACGGCGGTTTACCGAGCATTAAGTAAGTAATTGATTATATTGAATATTTTACTGACAGCATACTGATGGAACCGAGTTCGATTCCCTCAATCGGGAATTGAACTTGGTCGCCCTCACGTTGCGCGCCCATGATGTAAAGCAGGGGTAAATAATGCTCTGCTGTCGGGATGGATAACGCGGCATCTTGGCCGAGCTTGTCGTAATCGATCAGCGCTTGATGATTTTTTTCCACTAAGCATTTTTTCGCGTTTTGTTCAAAGCGCGTCGCCCAATCGTATGCGGCATTTTGTTCCTGCCAATTGATCAGTGGCAAATTGTGGACGACATTGCCGCAGGCTAAAATCAGCACGCCTTCATCGCGCAATACGGCAAGTTGCTTGCCCAAATCATAATGAAACTGATTCGGCTTGCTCCGATCAATACTCAATTGCACCACCGGAATATCCGCCTCAGGAAACACATGCGCCAGCACCGACCAAGTGCCGTGATCCAATCCCCAAGCCTGATCTAATTTCACATCAAGTGGCGCGAGCAGATGTTTCACGCGCTCCGCCAATGCGACGCTACCCGGCGCAGGATATTGAAACGCGAATAACGCGGGCGGAAAGCCGCCGAAGTCATGGATGGTTTTCGGCTGCGCCATCGCCGTCACCGCTGTGCCGCTGATATACCAATGCGCGGAAATCGCCAGGATGGCTTTCGGTTTCGGCATAGACGCCCCGAGTTGTCGCCACGCTTGTGTGTAACGATTGTTTTCCAGAGCATTCATCGGGCTGCCGTGGCCGATGAACAGAGCGGGCATAATAGTTGAAGATTTTTGTGTCATTTCCTGGCCTGCTCAAAGTTGAGTTGTCATATTGTAGATGATGGCCTTCAGCCGTTAATCAAGCCTTAGGGAAATTATCTTCGCCTAAACCTAAGGTTTTACTAACTTTTCCCGCTGCAAGCCCCACATTTTGCTGGAATTTCATTCCCCTTCGTGACACTCTTTGTATCCCGCTTTGTGTGCCAGTTCACTTCGACCCAATAATCTTTGCTGTAGCCTTGGCAAAGGAAAAACCATCTCTAGTAGTTTATGCAGTAATTTTTTTAACTATTTGATTTATATGTATATTTTTTTATGGGCACGTACTGAATGAAAAGCCAGCGCCTAGGCCTGTTAATGATAGCCGCTTCACTTACCGTGATTGCGGTGATTTTGTTTTTGCTGGTTGAGCGGCAGGCAGAGTCACGTCGCGGTCAAATGCGCGCGCAAGGTTTATCACTGGTGCGCTCGATTTCCGGCATCCCCTACGACCAACTCATGCCCAAAGAAAACAAGGGCGTGTTGCTGCAAGCTTTGCTGAATGTAAAAGGCCATCCGGATTTTGGCTACGGCGTGGTCGTTGATCCACAAGGTAAAAGCCTGGGCGAAGTCACTGCGGCGGGAACGCTGATTCCGAATACGACTTTAAGCGCCGAACCCGCTGCGTGGTTCGGTGAACAATCCTTGGTATCACCCGGCGACGGACGCAAAATCCGCGAATTTTATGGCCCCGTGTTGCACAACGGCGCGCTGCAAGGCTTCGTGCGTCTCGGCTATTTTGAACCGAAACTATTCAGCACCGAACAGATTTCTTTTCTGTCCATGCTTGCGTTGCCGATCTTTTTGCTCGTGCCCTTATTTTATTTTTTGATCCGGCGCGAAACCAAACCGCTGGACAAAATCAGCCAGCAGTTGGAAGAAATCGCCTCGATGGGCCCCGCCAAAGTACAGCTCAGCGCCTCGGGCGAAATGGGCGACTTTGTGCAAAACTTCAACCAATTCATGGTGGCGACCAAGCAAAGAATCGGCGAGTTCGAAGACGAGAAAATGAACATGATCGCCTCCAACCGCATGTTGTCCTACAAAAAAGACAAAATCGAAACGGTATTGCAAGCAATCCCCGAAGCCGTCGTGGTAATGGATGAAACTGGCAACGCCAATTTTGCTAATGCCAAAGTCGAACCGATACTCGGCGTAAAGCCAGATCAAATCGTTGGAAAAAACCCGGAAGAGTGGTGCAACAGCCCTGAAGTGCGCAAGTTTCTGTCGCGCTTTTTGCAGCAAAACAAACAATCTTGGCGTACTGAGACCATGGAGTACGTACCGCACAACGCGCTGGATCGCCGCATCGCTGCTTCGGTCTACCCCTTATTTTCCACGCAGGACAGCAATGAAACGCAAGGCTCGCTGGTCGTGTTCCGCGACATTACGCAGGAGCATTTAGCCAAAAATATCGGCGCCGAATTCGTCGCACAAGTGTCGCACGAACTCAAAACACCATTGAACACACTCGCCATGTATAGCGAAACTTTGCTCGGCGATGCCGGCAAAGACGAATCGATACGCGTCGAAGCAATTAACGTCATCCACGATGAAGTCGAGCGTATGAGCTCTCTGATAAATAATTTGTTATCTATTTCCAAAATGGAACTGGGCAATATTTCGCTCGAACGCAAATTGGTGCGCTTGGTCGATCTGCTAAAGGATACTTTTGACAATCTGGCGCAAAGCGGCCGTGGTTCCGATTTGAAATTCAGTGCAAAACTGCCGCCTGATTTAGCCCCGGTCGCGCTGGATAAAGATTTATTCCGTATTGCCGTCAACAACTTGTTGACCAACGCTATCAAATACAACCAACCCGGCGGCAGCGTTATGCTGTCTGCAGAAGAAATCGACGATCAGATTGTGATCCGTGTGCGCGACTCTGGCATCGGCATTTCGCCGGAAGACCAGCCACGTATATTCGATAAATTTTTCCGCGCCTCGCACCCGGACGCAGCCAAACGCGGCGGCCACGGCTTGGGGCTGTATTTAGCGCGGGAGATAGTTGAATTACATCATGGGAAACTCAGTGTACAAAGCGAACTGGGCAAGGGTACGGAATTTTCCATCGTGATCAAAAAAGCGCCGGTGCGCGTAACGGGCGGTGCCACAGCATGAGCCGCGTCCTGATCGTTGATGATCAACCGCATGTGATACGCGTGCTCAAAATAAACCTTGAGACGGAAGGTTACAAAGTGGATACCGCCGCTAACGGCCACGAAGCGCTGCAGCAAATTGCCGCGAATGTACCTGACGTATTGATCACCGACATCCAGATGCCCGGCATGAGCGGGCAGGAATTATGCCAGTCGATACAAGCCAACATGCCGGCGCGGAAATTTCTGATTATGGTGATGACCTCGACCACGGAACGCGATCAACGTGATTGGGTAAAAAATATCACCCATCTTGAATTTTTGGAAAAACCCTTAAGCCCGCGCAAATTAGTGAGCCGGTTGAAACAATATTTCAGTTTGGAGAACCCCCATGGCTGAGCACGCTTACGCAGAAATCGAATTCGAAAAATATTATCGCTGGCTTACGCGTATAACGACTAAGCGCATGCCATTTATTGCCTGCGATGCTGAAGGCAAATTGCTCTGGCGTAACGAAGGCAATGACTGCGAAAATATTTTGGCAAAGTTACAAGCGGAGCAATTCGATTGGGCCTGCCAGGGCGACGGCATGCAGCGCCATGATCTCGATCACGCGCTAAGCCTGCTTTACTTCCCGGTGATTGCCAAAGGCCATAAACGTATCGGCTGGTTAGCCGTCACAGCGGCCAGCCCCAAAAGCGATAAAGTGCCGGTTGAATGGGATCAAATTGCCGAAGTCTTTGAAGATATTTCTGCCGCCATAATCGACGAATACCAACTTAAGTCCGAACTGAACGGCATGGCGCAGGAACTATCCGAACGCTACGAAGAGTTGCATCTGGTCTATAACATAGACGAACAAATCAAAAAGCACGACAAAAATGAGGACCTGTTCAACGCCTTGTTGCGTAACTGCGCGGAACACCTCAATGCCGACGTTGTCGCTTTTGTCAGCCCGGTCGGCGGCCTGTCGCTGGCGGTAGAGAATTTATCCAAGCCTATTCATAACCTGGACCTGGTACTGGTGGAAATGCGCGGCGACCTGTTCCGTTTTGTGCATAGCTCCAAGAAAACAGTGGTGATGAACGACAAGCTCGATGCTCGCCGCTCGTATATATTTACCGATATGCCGTACAAAATCCTCGCCTGCCCGATATATAAAAATCGCGCTGTCGTATCCATTTTGGTCCTCCTGAATCACGAACATAAGGCTGACTTCAGCAACAGTGATCGAAAATTAGGCGAAGTATTAGCCAATCAGCTCTCCACGCTGTCGAATATGAACGACATGCTGAACGAAACGAAACAGATGTTGCAAGCCCAAAGCCGCTTCACCGAGCAAATGGCCGCGTCGTTAATTGAAGCCGTCGAAGCCAAAGATCCCTACACGCGCGGGCACTCTGAGCGGGTGCACTATATCTCGATGGAAATCGGCCGCGCCCTGCACTTGCCGCAGGATGATCTGAAAAATCTTTATTGGGGTTCGCTGTTGCACGACGTCGGCAAAATCGGCATTCCCGATGCCGTGTTGTGCAAACCCGGACGGCTCACGCCGGATGAATTTTCTTTCATCATGGTGCACCCTGAGCGTAGCTACGAAATTCTGCGCCATATTGATGCGCTAAAAGACGCCGTACCCGGCGCGCGCCATCATCAGGAAAAATATGACGGCACCGGATATCCGCATCAACTTAAAGGCGAAGATATTCCCTTACACGGCCGCATCATAGCCGTTGCTGACACCTATGATTCCATTACCAGTTCGCGCGCCTACCGTGCCGGACGCTCGCACGAAGCATCGATGAAAGAAATCGAACGCGTGCGCGGTACGCAACTCGACCCGAAAATTATCGATGTGTTGATACAAGTCTGCGCAACCAATCCTGCTTGGATCGCCCAATTTGGCATCAAGCGCGAGCTAGAGGCTGCCAATGGCTGAGCAAATCGCGCGCAGCCGCGTCGGGGCGATGACCTATCTCGCGCCGACTCGTACGCTGAATGATGAAGAGACCGTGCTCGAACTCAAGCAGGCATTCGAAGCTTGTTTCGCCGCACACCAAGTGCAATTGGTGTTGGATCTGAATCAAATTCAATTCATCAACGGTGCCGCGTTGGACGTCATGCTCGACGCCCACGCCAAACTCACCACGCTGGGCGGACGCCTCAAAGTCATCAATCCTAATTCGTTAGTCAAAAACATTTTTTATGCTACCGGCTTCACCGATTTCGTGGCGGTGGTCGATCCGCTATCGGGCACAAGTAGCAGGGTAAGCAAACCTGGCAGCAGCCGCGTCACCCATCCGACAGGCCGCAGCAAAAAAAGACTGGGCGATATTCTGATTGAATTGGGTTTTCTCAAACCCGAGCAAATGAACGAAGCCATACAGTTGCAGCAAAATAAAGGTAAACGCTTAGGCGAAATCCTGATCGAAAAGAATTTTGTCAGCGAACAAAATCTGATGCGTGCGCTAAGTGCGCAATTCGGTGTACCGTTTATAGAGCTACGTCAAGGCATGGTCGATCCGGCCGCGTTGATGTTGGTAGATAAAGCCACCGCCAAGCGTCTCGAAGTGTTGCCGATGTTCTGCATGCAGGGCCGTTTGACCTTAGCGTCAACCGATCCGCTATCAATACCGATCAGCGATGAAATTGAAAAACTCACCGGCAAAAAAGCGCGCCTGGTATTAGCGCGCGGCGATGAGATCACCAAATTCTGGCACGAAGCCTACAGCGGCAATATCTCCGTCGGCGATTTTATGGAGAACGCCGAGAACGATCTCGAAGTAGTTGAATCGCAAATCCCCGATGACTATACACAGATTGACGAAATGGCCGGCGAAAGCCCGGTCATCAATCTGGTGAACAGCATCATCCAGCGCGCCATCCGCGACAAGGCGAGTGACATACACATCGAAACCGGACGTAATAAATCGCGCGTACGCTTTCGTATCGACGGCGTCATGTATGAAGTGATGGCGCCACGCGCAGAATTGCATCCGGCCATTGTTTCGCGGCTGAAAGTAATGGCCAACCTCGACATCGCCGAGCGGCGCTTGCCGCAAGACGGTCGCGTACAAGTAGTCACGCAAGGCCGCACGGTGGATTTACGTTTCAGCTCCTTGCCCGGTATTTTCGGCGAAAAAGTCGTGTTGCGTGTACTGGATAAAAATCAATCCATACTCGATGTGGATAAACTCGGCATGGCATTTAAAAACGTCACCGACTTAAAACGTCTGCTCGGTCGCACTCACGGTTTGCTTTTGGTAACGGGCCCGACGGGTAGCGGTAAAACCACCACGCTATACGCCGCCATCAATCACCTCAAAAGCATCGAAAAAAATATTGTCACCATCGAAGACCCGGTGGAATACCAGCTCGACATCATTAACCAAAACCAGGTAAATGAAGCCGTCGGTTTGAATTTCGCCAAAATGCTCAAACACATTTTGCGCCAGGACCCGGACATCATCATGGTCGGCGAAATCCGCGACCGCGAGACGGCAGAGATCGCCGTGCAATCCGCCTTGACCGGCCACTTGGTGTTATCTACCTTACATACCAACGACGCAGTCGGTGCGATTTCACGCTTGATCGAAATGGAAGTCGAGCCGTATTTATTATCGTCGGCGCTGATCGGCGTGGTCGCGCAGCGTTTGGTGCGCTCCGTATGCGGCTCCTGCAAAACTTCCTACTTAGCCCCGCCGGAAATCATCGCCAAACATAAGTGGAATCCCGATGACAACGTGCAACTGGTGCGCGGCCGCGGTTGCCCGAGCTGTTACGACTCCGGCTACAAAGGCCGTATTGGTATTCATGAGCTGTTGGAAATCGACGAGCCTATGCAAAAAATGATTATCGCCAACGCCTCGCGCGATCAATTGCTCGCGCACGCAGCCACAGTGGGCCATAAAGATTTATACGCCGACGGCATCGCGCGCGCACTCAAAGGCCATACGACGTTGGAAGAAGTATCGCGAGTGATACATACCGTTTAAAGAAAACAGGTAGGATGGGTGCAACCCATCGCTGTTTTATCCCCTCCCACTTGTCCTCGGGTGATGTGTCCGAGGGTTCAAGGGGAGGGTTAGGGTGGGGATGGGTTTTTGTTCAATTATTCATAGAAATGATGGGTTGCACCCATCCTACATTTAATTATTATTTTTTTTATTTATCTTAAACATGGCAATTGAACTCTCCAGCGCTGCGCCACTAAATAAATCCGATGCAAAGCCCAAAAAGAGGTTTTCGTGGGATATGCAAATCGGCGGCGCAAAAAAAATCAGCGTTACTGATCGTATGCTGTTCACCGAACGGCTCGCATTATTGTTGGAGACCGGTGTATCGCTACACCCTGCTCTCACGACGCTTGCCGATCAATCCGGCAACCCTGCATTCAAAAACGTTATCGATAAAATTATTGCCGACGTGACCGAAGGCAAGCCGTTTTCCGAAGCATTGGCCAAACACCCCCAAGTATTCGATTCCACCTACGTGAATCTGGTCAAGGCCAGCGAACAAGGCGGCTTCATGCATCAAGTGCTGGAACAGTTGGTCACGATGGATGAAAAACAGCAAGAATTAAATAGCACCATTACTTCCGCGCTTTCCTATCCGGCATTCCTGATTCTTTTTTCCGTCGGCGTAGTGATATTCGTATTGATCGCCGTATTCCCCAAATTTGCCGAAATGTTTTCGCGCATCCGCGACCAGTTGCCCATCAGCACCATAGTCCTGATGTGGATGAGCGATATGCTGCGCTTTTATTGGTATCTCATCATTCCCGCGTTTGCTGGTTCAATCGGCGGCTTAATCTATTGGCTCAAACAACCCAAAGGCATGTTGATGTTAGACAACGCCAAGCTCACTATGCCCGGCGTGAGTAATATTTTCATTCAGATTTACATGACGCGGTTGCTGCGTGTGATGAGCATTTCTCTCAGCAACGGCGTCAGCATCCTCGACACCTTGGTCGCCTGCCGAGAAGTCATCCGCAACAGCAAGTTCCGCGAATATATGATTCAAATCGAAAATAAAGTCATCGAAGGCAAAGGCATCGCCGCCGGATTTGCCGACGCGCCGTTCATCCCCGTGTTGGTCAAACAAATGATCAACACCGGTGAAGAAACCGGCAACCTCGCCAAAGTCATGGGACGCGTAGCCGATTTCTACGAACGCGAATTATCCAAACGCGTCACCACATTAGCCAAACTTGCCGAACCCATCATGTTGATCGTCATGGGCGCAGTAGTCGGCATCATCGTCGCCTCACTCATCCTGCCGATATTCAAATTATCCAAAGCGGTGCATTAACCATTACCGTCATTCCCGCGCAGGCGGGAATCCAGCAAAAAAACAAAATGCATTTTCTTATTCAACCCACTGGATTCCCGCCTGCGCGGGAATGACGGAAGAAGAAAACCGTAGGGCGGGTCACACCCGCCATAAAACAAAACACGTAGTGAACATCTTGTTTTGTTCGGCGGGTGGGACACGCCCTACAGGCCCTTGTCATCCTGAGCGATAGCGAAGGATCTGCTTTTTGCCAGCCTATTCTTTTTGCTGCGCGAACTATTCCATAACAATTTGATTTATATCACTATTTTTTCAACGCTTTACTTGCGCAGACTGGCATCCATCCCTACTATATATATGTCGCCAACATAGCCCGGCGCATAGACGCAAGGCTAGCGATTTGTAAACAAGGTGTAATTACCAACGA
>JAYVGF010000038.1:0-1854 GCA_043772415.1 Betaproteobacteria bacterium | reverse complement strand
GCATCGTCGTCCTGATTGTAGGGCGGCAAGTCACCGATTTCGGATTGCATGAAAGAAAACTCTTTTGGGGCTAATTTCACTATTGCGTTGGCGAGTTTGCGATTAAATGAATCGCGGCGTAGGCTGCCGACAATGACGGCAATTTTATATTGGGTCATGACAATGTCCTTTAAAGGTTGAAAAGGTTTATCAAGTACGTCGACTACTTGCTCGGAAAATGGATTTGCGAGACAGATATTGCTTATAGCGAGTCCTGACTCTGCCATTGCCCTGCCAGGCAAACGATAGCTATAAGCAAGTTCCATACGTTTCGATTTTCAATAAGTGCATTAGCGTTTTCTGTATTCAACAAGGCAATAGGCAGCAGGTTTGTCTGCGGCATGCACAAAGCAAGTCTCTACCCTCGATTGCGAAGTTAAGCCCGTCGAATTTTGTAGTCTGTTCGGTGGCGAACGTTGCATGCCTACTTACGAGTTTGTTGGCCTTAATTTTCTTGAATAGGTCTAAAATAATTACGTGTGCTGCCGAACATAGACGGCAATATGGTTGGCTTAAATTAGCTATATGAAAAACGCGATCACGATTCCTGCTATGGGCAATTCATGACAAGCAGCTATCTAAATTTTGGAATTAAGCATGTCATTGGATAAAAAGGAATCATACTTTCGCCGCGTTACCTGAAACCGATTGCAATGCTGGCTGCCACAACTGCCAGTGACGATGCTGCATGGAGCCGTCCTAAACGAATCAGGTGTCACACAGAGTCTGGATATTTTCCGGCCGCCGCACTTGTTTCGCTGTTATACGTGGGAGAAATGCTCCTGTGAGTGCTACGCAGCGGTTAAAAAAGAATACGACCGACTGTTACCCGATAAATTGGCTACTTGGTCATCAGTCTTATTGGATTTAACAGCTTTGCAATCCGCACCAAACCCAATCCCGACGTAATATCGTAACTAATTGAGTATTATGAATAATATTTCACAGGTTTGATGGCGCATACAACCATTCTGTTCGTTGCCTGTGCGCTGGCGCACAGACAAAAATCCACTCATTCTTTATAAATGGGCTAGTGCAACACTTCATCTCTATCCCTTTGTATGAGCCCATTTTAGTAGCCTTATCGTCATTGACTTGATGTGGAATCACACGCGCCAAGTCATTTAAATAGCCCTCCAGCATTTGTATTTAAGAAAGGTACTCCATGGCTAATAGCGTTCTGAAAAAACAAATTATCGCAAACGACGGCGCCGGTGAGGGAAGTTCAGGGGAGTACGTGCATCACGTGCCCAGCGGTTTTTCCGATCATTTTGCGCTCGGTTTTACCAAGGTACTACGCTGGGGCGCAGATACTTTTTTTGCCAAGCGTTATGGGCACCGCGCGATAGTGCTTGAAACAGTGGCGGCGGTTCCCGGCATGGTCGGCGCGACCATTCAGCATCTCAACAGCTTGCGCCGCATGGTGGATGACGACGGCTGGATTCGTACATTGATGGAGGAAGCTGAAAACGAACGCATGCATTTAATGACGTTTATCGAAATTGCTAAACCGACCTTATTCGAGCGCATTGTGGTAATGGCTGCACAATGGATTTTTTATGTAGGCTTCTTCCTGCTCTACCTGATTTCATCTCGCACAGCACATCGCGTAGTCGGATATTTTGAAGAAGAAGCGGTGATCAGCTACACCTTTTATTTGCAGGAAATTGACGAAGGTCGCTCGCCGAATGTTCCGGCGCCTGCAATTGCAAAACATTATTGGAAACTGCCGGCCGATGCCATGCTGCGTGATGTGATTCTCATCGTGCGCGCGGACGAAGCGCATCACAGGGATATTAACCACGGATTTTCAAG
>JAYVGF010000037.1:0-8533 GCA_043772415.1 Betaproteobacteria bacterium | reverse complement strand
GTGCCATTTTTGAAATCCAAATAGGATTCATAACTATATGAATATATTAATAAAATTATTAACTCTAATATTAATTTTTTCGGCCGCTACTGGCTCGGCTTTGGCGCAAAGCGCAAATGGCGAAAAAATTAAAATTGATTTTGTCTCCAAACAAATGGGCGTGCCGGTGGAAGGCAGTTTCGGCAAAGCTACCGCCAGCGTGAATTTCGACAAGGCCAACGCGAGCGCGAGCAAAGCTGAAATCGAAATCGACCTCGCCAGTATTGATACCGGCAGCGATGAAGCCAACACGGAAGTAAAGCGCGAGGGCTGGTTTAATGTGAAAAAATTTCCGACGGCGAAATTTGTTTCCACGGCCGTGAAAGAGGTGGGCAGCGGCCGCTATGAAGCGACCGGCAAGTTGACCATTAAAGGCAAAACAACGGACGTCATGGCGCCGTTTCAATTAAAATCGGGCACTAATGTTGCCTCAGTTGCAGAAGGTAAGTTCATCATCAAGCGCTCGCAGTTCGGTATAGGCGAAGGCGTGTGGGCCGATCCGGATACCGTGGCCGACGAAGTCGAAGTCAAATTCAAAGTGCCGCTTGCAGCGGCACCAGGCAAAAAATAATTTTGTTTTTTTTATTTACTAAAGGAGATCGTATGAAGTCTAAAATCGCATTGCTATCTATTATTGCCGCCATGGCATTGCCCGCCGCAGCTGAAAGTCTCAGCATCGACCCCACACACACCTGGCCGAGATTTGAAGTGAACCACCTGGGCTTTTCTACCCAGATCGGCCGCTTCAACAAGACCGATGGAAAAATCGTGTTAGATGCGGCTGCCAAAACCGGCACTATCGATATCAAAATTGATAGCGCATCCATCGACATGGGCATGGAGAAATGGGACAAGCACATGATGGGGCCGGATTTTTTCAATGTGGAAAAATTCCCAGCCATGTATTTCAAATCATCCAAGTTGAAATTTGATGGCGATAAATTAGTCGGCGCTGAAGGCGAATTCACCATGTTGGGCGTGACTAAGCCTGTGACGCTGAGCGTCAATGGCTATCGTTGCGGCAACCACCCTATGACCAAAAAAGCCATGTGCGGCGCTGATGTGACGACCACCATCAAGCGTACTGATTTTGGTATGGGTTATGGTGTGCCGGCAGTGGCCGACGAAGTGAAAATCACCATACCGATCGAAGCGTTCAAAGACGCTTGATGCGCAATAAGTGGAATAACGAAAAACCCGCAGATTATTCTGCGGGTTTTTTTATGGCCGGTGTTCGGGTGAGTTTTGCGTAGTAAATTGCCGCAAAGAAAAATACAACGCAAATAAGTGCCTCGGCAATGGCGAGTTGGGCCGACAAACCTTTGTCGCTCCATGCGCGCACCGCGCCCTCGGTGAAATACAGCAGGATGCCCATTGATGCCCACTGAAACGTATATCGCTCACCGCGCAAAATGCCGCGCAAAGGCAACAGCAGGGGCAACACTTTGAACATCAAAGCCGAGCCACCCGGACGCAGCGGCGCCAACACCGTTTCCCACGCCAGACAAAGAATTATCAGCGCCAGTAAGGATGCGCTGGCCACTACATGCAGCAAATTTTTATTCATGCGCTTATTTGGCTAATTTCAGCGCAGCAGTAGCGAGCCGAGTGCCAAGTGCAATGCAAAGTTTTTTTTCGTCGTCGCTAATGGCTTTGTCGCTGCCGGGCCCGGCATGGTGGCTCGCGCCGTAGGGCGTGCCGCCGCTCAGCGTGCTGCTCAATAGCGGTTCGGTGTAGGGAATGCCCATCACCAGCATGCCATGATGTAACAGCGGCAGCATCATGGATGTCAGCGTCGTTTCCTGTCCGCCGTGCATCGATGCAGTAGAGGTGAAGACGACGGCAGGCTTGCCCGCCAATGCGCCTTGTTGCCACAGTGCGCCGGTGCTGTCCCAGAAATATTTCATCGGCGCGGCCATATTGCCGAAGCGTGTCGGCGAGCCCAGCGCCAAGCCAACGCATTCCTGCAAATCCTTGAGTTCCGCGTAGGGCGCGCCAGTATCTGGGATGCCAGGTGCGGTCGCCTCGGCAACAGTGGAAACTTTGGGCACAGTACGCAAACGCGCTTTTGTGCCGGATACTTGATCAATGCCGCGCGCGATCAATTGCGCCATTTCTTTTACCGAGCCGGAATGGCTGTAATACAAAACCAGAATCTCGTGCATGCGCGTGAGCCTCTTAAAAACAGGATGTTATTATAGCGTTCATTTTCATATAGCCTTTACTGAATTGAAATCCACTGCAAGCATAAGCACCCAAGTCTCATCGGTCTGGGGATTTACTCGGTTTGTCTTGGCGCGCTTCCGGCGCGACCAGTGCAGTCAGGTAGCGGCCAGCCTCACGTTTACTACCTTGCTCGCTTTGGTGCCGCTGATTACCATCGTGTTGAATTTCGTCAGCATGTTCCCGTCTTTTTCTGGCTTGATCGGCAAGCTGCGCGAATTCATCCTGGCCAATTTGTTGCCGCAGTCATCGGCAAAATTGATCGGCGTGTATATGCAGCAGTTTTCCGATAACGCTTCCAAGCTGACCTTTATCGGGGGATTCTTTCTGGCGGTGGCCGCCATCATGCTGCTCTATACGATAGATCGTACCTTCAACCGTATCTGGCGTGTATCACGTCCGAGACCGTTGTTAATGAGATTGGCGGGATATCTTTCAGTGTTGCTCGTATGGCCGCTGTTCATAGGGCTCAGTCTGACGCTGACATCGTATCTAGTGAGCTTTTCTCTCGATGCCGCCAGGGGTATGCCCAAATTCAAATTATTTTTGCTCGGTCTTTTGCCTTTGCTGCTGACCACGCTGGCTTTTTCCTGGTTGTATTTCAAAATCCCGAATCGCTCGGTCAAGTTTGTCCATGCGCTGATTGGGGGCTGCGTCGCGGCGATTTTATTTGAATTGATGAAACGCGGGTTCGCTGCTTATGTAACTAATTTTCCAACGTATAAATTAATTTACGGCGCATTCGCCAGCTTGCCGGTTTTTTTGTTATGGCTATATTTATCGTGGATAGTGATACTGCTCGGCGCGGAAATTTCTGCCTCCCTGCATTATCTTGAAGGTGGTGCCTGGAGATCGAATCCCGGTCCTGAGCGGCGTTTATATGATGCGTTGCGTACGTTACGCGCGATGTACAACGCCCATCGTGTTGGCAAACGTTATCTGGGTTCGAGTGAGTTGCAGGCCGTCGTGCCGTTAGGTTTGGACCGGATAGAACAAATGTTGAGCGACTTCGCTGGAGCCGGCATCGTGCGACGCCTGCCCGGCAGTGACCACTATGCTTTGTCGCGGCCAAACGAAAAAACCTTGGCGGACGTTTATCGACTGGTAGTGTTGGATAGTAGTGAAGGGCAAAGTGTATTTCGCCCGACGGACTTTCAACTGCAGTCGCTAATGGAAAAAATCAGTGACGAAAGAGAAGCCCGGCTGAACATGAGCCTTGAGGAAATATTTTCAACCATGCACGAGCCGGTCTCCGTGCAGGGCCCAGATTCAAGCCTCGGTGAATTCAAATAATTCGAAGCGTAAAGTTTGCTGTTGCAATTTAGTCGCGCGTACGCGACGGGTTTTGCCGCCTTCTTGTATCGTATATTCGCCTGCTTCGGCGTAGGTGCCAGGCGTCACCACCAGCGATTCGGCTTGTTGCAGGGCAGGGATTGCGGGCAGCAATAACGCAGATTGAATTTTGCCGTTAATATCCATCGCAGCAACTAAAGTTACCGCTGACGCTTTGGGGGCGAGCATTTGTACGCCGAACTCCATGCTTTCTTCATCATCATCGGCTTGCACCCAGCGTACGCTGCCTACCGATACGCCCAGTGATTGCCCGCCGAAAGACGATTGACGCACGCCGACCACTTCCCCCACGCTTAGCTCCTGCGATTGGGTGGCGTCGCGGCGCAGTTTGAGACCGCCGGCGCTTTGGTTAATCAAGTCGCATTCGTTGAACATGAAGGTTTCCCAACTGCTGGATAATTGCAACGCCGCCATTTTCATGGTGTTGAGTAATGATTCTTCATTGACCGGCAGTGCGTCGCGTACTTTGGCTTCGGCGCCGACAAAATAATGCGTGGCCTTCATGCCGAAACAAATTTGTACTGACGCTTGAGTGGAGGAGCGGCGGAAAATCCGTTTCGGCGGCGTGCTCCATAATTGCGACAGGCGACGTAGATGGCCGCTATCTCTGGGGCGCACAGCACCGCTGCGAGTGGTGGTTTCCGCTTGCGCAGCAAGACGGTCAATGCGTTGCACCAGGTCATGCGTTTGTAAAACCAGGTCATGCGTACGATCGCGTTCAGCTTGCTGTAGAGCAACCGGACGCGGCGGCATATCGCTTAAGGTGTTGACCGAGAATAGTCCCGGCATCGATGCATCGGGCACATAATTCTGCAACAACAAGGCGGGTGCGTTGTCATTGATTACCCGTTGTACGGAATCCTGCGCATCGTGCACCAAGTGATACGGGTCGGCGAGTGCCAGCAATAGCGCTTTCTTGTAAACCAAATGCGGGCTGTTGGAGTTTTCATCTGGCGCGGTGTCGAGTAAGCCTTCTTGCGAAGCATGACGGTAGAGCTGATGAATCTCGAACCACACCCCGGCTGGCGTAGGATTGTAGGATCGATAACTGGTCGTGAGAATTTCGCTCAGCGCGGCTATCGCGCGGCCGACAGGCAAGGCTGAGTTGCGCTTGGCGCTGAATAGGCCACCCTTGGCGCTTTTGTCGAGCAGGGCAAGTTTGTAGGCATAGCTGGTTTCTATGAGCATTTCACGCGCCAGCGCAGCGGCTTCACGCGCCTTGGTCGGTAGCGGCAGGGCGGCGCCGGTGAACTCATGGCCCAGCTCTTCTTGCAAAATGGCAATACTCGGATGGATGATTTCCATCAGGCGCAAACGGTCTTCATCGGTCAGCCGTACGCGGTTCAATTCGGCAAGCGAGCGTGTGAGGATGCGCGAGGCTTCAAAAACCTGCGACATCGGCAAGGCATCTACCCAAGCTTGAACCTGACGCGGCCGGGTTTCCGGCGTGGCAGGATGGGAAGGATCAATAGCAGGGACGGAAAGTTTTAGGCTCATAGTCTGTTCAAATTATTTTTGCCAAGCAAAGTCGTTGAGTCACAGAGAATGCTATATAGCTATTGGGCATTGCCCAAATATACCCGAGCCGAGAGTAAAGCCCTATGTCATGTTACACAAGTTTGGCAAAAGTTGACAAATTTGATTTATAATCATAGCCTTGTAAGGCAAAGTTAAAGATGGGGGTTAAAATGCAGCCAGGTTGGAAGAAAAAAACGCTGATTATCACGCTTTTTCTGTTATTTACAGGGAATGTGTGGGCATTTGAATTGGTGGACCCTACAGGTAAAAAAATGGCTTTGACCCAATACAAAGGTAAATGGGTCGTGGTGAATTTTTGGGCGACTTGGTGCGCGCCCTGCTTGGAAGAGATCCCGGATTTTAATGCTTTGTATGAGTCGCGCAAAAAAGCCGATCTCGTGATGTTAGGTGTGGCGATGCATTACACCGAGCCGAAGCAAGCGATGGATTTCGCCAACCGTTATAAAATTGCTTATCCGGTGGTGCTTGGTATGGATCACGGACAAGGCGAACGGGAGTTCGGATACATGGATTCCATGCCGACGACCTTGCTCTATGATCCCGAAGGAAACTTGAGACATAAGCGCCGCGGCTTGATGCACGGCGAAGAAATTATCCGCCTGATGGAGACGGGCAAAATAGAAAAAAATTAATTAGCTTGGATGCCGGATTCGTTCATCGCCGTGCGTGCAACGGGAACATCCCAACTGCGTTTCCAGGCGGCGAGCACCATATTCGGATATTCCGGCCGGCCCAAACTGCCATTGTAGCGGCCGAGTGCGCGATACAAATTGCCGCGTTCGATATCCAGATAATGGCGCATGATGGTGCAGCCGAAACGTAAATTGGTACGCAAATTAAACAGACTCATGTCCGGCGTACCGATGTCCTTTACCCAGAACGGCATCACCTGCATGTAGCCGCGCGCACTGGCGTACGACACGGCATATTTCTTGAAGCCGCTTTCCACTTGGATCAAGCCTAATACCATTTGCGGATCCAGCCCGGCACGGGTGGCTTCGTAATGTACGGTGCGCAGAAAATCTTCGCGTTCCGCCCTTACTGGAAATGATTTCATCAGCTTGCTGCCCATGGTGTCGAGCCAGCGGCGCTCTTCAGTGGGGGAGCTGAAAATGCTTTTGCTGACGCCTTGGTCGCTCACTGCGCGGGATAGGTTTGCGCGCACGCTGGCGGACAACATTTCTTGTGTTTGCATGCCAGCATGGGCGAGCAAGGAGGAACCCAAAATCAGGGGAATAGTTAAGTATTTGATTATATTAAATATTTTTTGCATCACTCAATTCGATTTACTTACCAATTTTGATTGTAGATGACTCACAGCATTTTGCAGTGAGATGGTTAACAGTTGTCCCTCGCGCCGCCCTTGATATTCCACTTCGCCTTTTTGCAATCCGCGCTCGCCCACCACCACGCGATGCGGAATGCCCATCAATTCGTGGTCGGCGAACATTACGCCGGGGCGCTCGTCCCTATCGTCCAACAACACATCTATGCCGGCAATACGCAAATCAGTGTAAATTTTCTCTACAGCCGTTTTTACCAATTCGCTTTTTTTCATGCCGATGGCGAGCAAGCTGACTTGAAACGGCGCCATCGATTCCGGCCAGATAATGCCGCGGTCGTCGTGATTTTGTTCGATAGCAGCGGCCACGATGCGCGATACGCCGATGCCGTAGCAACCCATTTCCGTCACTTGCGTTTTGCCGCCTTCGTCGAGGAAAGCCACTTTCATCGCGTCGGAATATTTAGTGCGTAGCTGGAATATGTGTCCGACTTCAATACCGCGACAGAGTTCCAGCGTGCCTTTGCCGTCAGGGGAAGCATCGCCTTCGACTACGTTGCGGATGTCGGCAATTTTCACGGGCTCAGGTAAATCGCGGCCGAAATTCACGCCGGTTAAGTGAAAGCCTTCATCATTCGCGCCGCAAACAAAATCACTCATTGCGGCGACGGTGCGGTCGGCGATGACTGGCAACTTCAAACCCACCGGCCCAAGATAACCCGGTGCTGTATTCAACGCAGCGCGAATTTCCACTTCAGTGGCCAAACGAAATCCGTCGGCAAATAATTTCGCTGCTTTGATTTCGTTTAGTTGATGATCTCCGCGTAATAAGAGCATAGCGAGTTGATTATCGCCGCCCATCACCACCAAAGCCTTGACGGTTTTTTGCAGTGGCAGCTTAAGGAACTCGCTCACATCCTCGCAGGTTTTTTTATTCGGCGTGGCGACTTTTTGCATGGCTTGCGTCGCGGCAGCACGAGGATTTTTCGGCGCGACGCCTTCGGCTAATTCGACATTCGCCGCATAATCGGAAGTCGGGCAAAACGCGATGGCGTCTTCACCCGAATCGGCCAGCACATGAAATTCATGCGAGCCTGATCCGCCTATCGCGCCGGGATCTGCCGCGACAGGGCGAAAGGTCAAACCGAGCCGCGTGAAGATGCGCGAATACGCGTTGTGCATATCATGATAAGTTTTTTCCAGCGACGCATAATCGGCATGGAAAGAATAGGCATCCTTCATCATGAATTCGCGCGCGCGCATCACGCCGAAACGCGGACGAATCTCGTCGCGGAATTTCATTTGTATCTGGTAAAAATTCAGCGGCAACTGACGATAACTTTTGATCTCGCGCCGCGCGATGTCGCTGATCACTTCCTCGTGCGTTGGGCCGAAACAAAAATCGCGGTCATGTCTATCTTTGATGCGCAACATCTGCGGGCCGAACACATCCCAACGTCCGCTCTCCTGCCACAACTCGGCGGGCTGTATCGCGGGCATCAACAACTCTACTGCGCCCGCCGCGTCCATTTCCTCGCGCACAATATTTTCCACTTTACGCAACACGCGCAAGCCGAGCGGCATCCAGGTGTACAGTCCGCTACCTAGTTTTTTGATCAAACCTGCGCGCAGCATCAGTTTGTGACTGACCAGCTCCGCTTCAGCCGGCGCTTCTTTCATAGTGGAAATAAAAAATTGCGAAACGCGCATGACGGATTCCGGAAAAACGAAAGCCGCCATTTTACAACGGCGGCTCGGGAAACCCCTAATGCTGGATGAACTCAGCTAGTTTAGCGCGTGCTCTTCTGTCCTAAACTTTCAGCAATAAATGTAGTCACCAGCGTATTGATCGATACACCTTCTTCTTCAGCTTTGGCGACAAGACGCGCATGCAAAGTTTTGGGTGTGCGCAATACGAAACGTGCGGGTTTGCCCGCGCTGGCTGTTGCTTTGGGCGCTGCCAGCTTTAGATTCTTTTGTCTCACAGACATCCAAGCCTTGAATGCGTCGCGACCATTACCGATTGCTTCCTCAGGCGAGTCACCGTCGCTCATGCAGCCGGGCAAATCCGGCCAGGAAATCAGCCAACCGCCGCCC
>JAYVGF010000036.1:0-13584 GCA_043772415.1 Betaproteobacteria bacterium | reverse complement strand
GCGCCGCCGGTGCAGGAAGCTAAAGTCGAGCCGAAAGTGGAAGAACCACCGCCGCCACCTAAAGCAGAACCGAAAGCGCCGCCGCCAACGAAAGAGCCGGAACCCGAACCGGAGCCGGTAATGCCGAAGCCGGATTTGGCGTTAAAAGAAAAACAGGAAAAAGAACGCAAAGCCAAAGAGCAAAAAGAACAAGCGGAAAAAACCGTTAAAGAGAAAGAAGCTAAAGAAAAAGAAGCCAAAGACAAAGCACGCAAAGAACAGGAAACGCTGGCGCAAAAACAAAAGCAGGAACAGCAAGCGCAAGAAAAGGCGCAAAAGGAAGAGCAGGATAAACTCGCAGCGGCGCAGCAGGCTGCACAACAAGCCGCAGCCGATAAGGCAGCTGGCGAAAGAGCCGCACAGCAAAGCGCGATGAATAGTTATATCGCCAAAATACGCGATAAAATCAGGAATAATACCGACGTGCCGGACGGCGTTCCCGTTGGGTCACGACTGGTAGTAAAATTAGTCGTATTGCCAACGGGCGAAGTGCTCAGCGCCGAGCCGGTAGGCGGCAGTGGAAATAAACAATATAACGATGCCGTTCAGCGCGGCATCAAGCGTGCGGAGCCGTTGCCGTTGCCGGATGATCCCAAGCTACGACAACT
Source organism: Betaproteobacteria bacterium (assembly GCA_043772415.1). GTDB lineage: Bacteria > Pseudomonadota > Gammaproteobacteria > Burkholderiales > JBEEJL01 > JBEEJL01. The sequence goes on along the minus strand of JAYVGF010000036.1, from coordinate 12,937 downwards.
ATTCCGTTCTTTCGATTTGGCCTTAACACACGAGAAATGACACGATGCTGAAAATAACCAAATTACTGCTACTCTCCATCGCGCTATGGGCGAGTGCCGCTCAGGCGCAGCTTACGATTGATGTGACCACGCAGGGCGCGAAACAGATACCCATCGCCATTGTGCCGTTTGCCGGCGAAGACGCGCTGCAGCAAAAACTCACCGCTATTGTGAAAAATGACTTGGCGGGAACGGGCTTGTTTCGTTTGGTCGATAGTTCGGCTGTCAATCCTTTACCCAGTGACCCAGCGATGGTGAACTATGCCGACTGGCGCGCTCGCTCGGCTGATGCTGTCGTCATCGGCGCGGTGTCGCCGCAAGGCGGCAATAGAAACGAAGTGCGCTTTTGGTTACAGGATGTATTGAAGCAGGAAAGTCTGTTGCGCCTGAGTTATCCCGGCGTCGATCAAGCCAATCTGCGCACCACGGCGCACACTATCGCCAACCAGATTTACGAAGCGCTCACCGGCAGCAAGGGCGTGTTCAACACGCGCATTGCGTATGTGATCAAGAGCGGCAGTCGTTATCAATTACAAGTCGCCGATGCTGATGGTTTCAATCCGCAAACGGTATTGAGCCAGATTGATCCGATTATTTCGCCTTCGTGGTCGCCCGATGGCAATCGCCTTGCTTACGTGAGTTTCGCTAACCGCAAACCATCGGTGATTGTGCGCGAAATTTATTCCAGTCAGGCGACGACCGTGGCGAATTTCAGCGGCAGCAATAGTGCGCCCGCTTGGTCGCCCGATGGTTCGCGCCTGGCGGTGACATTGACCAAAGACGGCGGCTCGCAGTTGTATTTGGTGTCGGCTTCCGGCGGCAGTGCGACGCGTATTACCAACAGCAACGGCATCGACACCGAGCCAAATTTTTCGCCCGACGGCAGAACCATTTATTTCACGTCCGATCGTGGTGGTAGTCCGCAAATTTATAAAGTATCGGTCGATGGCGGCAACGCGCAGCGCGTGACCTTCGACGGCACTTACAACGTCACTCCACGCGCCAGCCCGGATGGAAAAAGCGTCGTGTTCATCCAGCGTAACGGCGGTCGATATCGCGTGGCGATTCAGGATTTAGCGTCGCAGCAAGTGCAGGTATTGACCGATTCCACATTGGACGAATCGCCCAGTTTCGCACCCAACGGCAAAACCATTTTGTATGCCAGCCAAGTCGGTGGACGCGGAGTATTGGCCGCAGTATCCAGCGATGGCCGCGTCAAGCAACGCTTGTCCACTCCGGCAGGTGATGTGCGCGAACCTGCTTGGGGTCCATTGGGTAGATAATGCGGTATTGCTGATTTTTAATGGATTTTCTGTTTTTATAAGTAAGGAATATATGATGAAAAAACTAACCCTGGCCATTTCAATTCTGCTGCTGGTTGCAGCGTGCAAAAGCACACCCATAGACGTAAACAAAGCGCCGATAGACGACAAGTCCGGTGCCGGCGGCGCAGCAGGGACAGGCCAAGCCGGGGCGGGCAGTCAGACCGGCGTGATTCCACCGCCGTCACAAGTCACTACCGTAACTAACGACGCACGCGCCGAAGCCAGCGCCAATGAAGCGCTGACCAAGCGCAGTATTTATTTCGATCTTGATAGCGACTCAGTAACGGAAGCCTCCAAACCGGTAGTGCAAGCGCATGCACGCTATATGGTGGCTAATCCTTCCATCCGCGCGACGATACAAGGTAACACCGACGAGCGCGGTAGCCGCGAATACAATCTCGCGTTAGGCCAGCGTCGTGCAGAAGCGGTGAAAAAATTGTTGAACGTCCTTGGCGCAAACATGGGCCAAATGGAAGCGGTGAGCTTCGGCGAAGAAAAACCGCGCGCCATGGGTCATGACGAAACGGCCTGGGCAGAAAATCGCCGCGCGGATATTCAATATGGAGGGCAGTAATGAATAAATTATTTTATAGCTTGGTATTGGCCTCGCTGACGACGGCGTGCGCGCATGCCGGCTTGTTTGACGACGACGATGCGCGCAAGGCGATCAACACGCTGAACACGCAACAAAAATCCGAGAAAGCCGCCAACGAAGCGCAATTTGTGCGTATTGATGCCAATGTGAAAGCGATCGAAACCAGCGTCAAGAGTTTGGGCTTGGTGGAATTGGTGGCGCAAATAGATGCGCTGAAAACAGAGATCAAGTCCTTGCGCGGACAACAAGAAGTATTGAATAACTCCATCGAAACGACGCAGAAAAAGCAGCGAGATTTTTATCTCGATCTGGATTCGCGCATTAAGCGTTTGGAAGAAACGCCCGCGCCCGCGCCGGTTTCCTCCTTGCCGCCGGCAACGGTCATCAGCAGCACGCCAGTAATTACCTCGTCGCCGACGACGGTCATCAGTTCATCGCCTGCGACCGTGATTTCTGCGCCGCCGGTAAATGCCGTTCCGCAGCCGCCAGCGATGCCGGGTACAAAAAAGAAATAAAATTTGCCGTGAACTCAACTGTCATTCCGCTTCATATTGCTGAAGCAACCATTGCCAATAAGCAAATAATCTCGTTGCGCGTCAACGAGATTTTTTTTTCTTTGCAAGGCGAAACCAGCCGCTCAGGCTTGCCGACGGTATTTGTCCGGCTGACAGGTTGTCCGTTACGCTGCGGCTACTGCGATACGGCATACGCATTTCACGAAGGTGAAACGCAACCGTTGCAAGCTATCCTTGATCAAGTTGCCGTCTATGCGCCGCGCTTTGTCACGGTCACTGGCGGCGAGCCGCTGGCGCAAAAAAATAGTTTAATTTTGCTCACGCAATTATGCGACGCAGGTTATTCCGTCTCGCTGGAAACCAGTGGCGCGATAGATGTTGCCGGAGTGGATCCACGCGTGTCGCGTATCGTCGATATCAAAACGCCGGGTTCCGGTGAAGTCACAAAAAATCTCTGGCAAAATATTCCCTTGCTTAACGCGCAAGACGAAATCAAATTTGTGTTGTGTGATGAAGCCGATTACTTGTGGGCGCGCGATCAATTACAAAATCGTTCGTTGGAAAAAAGCTGCCCGGTATTGTTTTCGCCGGTTTATGAAACGTTGCGGCCCGCGCAACTGGCCGAGTGGATTTTGCGCGACCGTTTGCCCGTGCGCATGCAAGTGCAACTGCATAAGGTTTTGTGGGGTGTCGAGCGCGGTAAATAATGATATATAACTATTTGATTTAATTGAACTTTTTATTATGCCCAACGCTGTCGTATTACTCTCCGGCGGACTCGATTCCGCCACCACTTTAGCCATCGCGCAAGCGCAAGGTTTCACAGCTTATTGCCTGAGCGTAAATTACGGCCAACGGCATGCGGCTGAATTAGACGCGGCAGAACGCGTCGCCGTGCGGCTCGGCGCGAAACAGCATCGCGTCGCGCGCATCGACCTCGCCATGTTCGGCGGCTCCGCGCTCACCGATAGCTCCATCGCCGTCCCCCTGCAAGCCAGCGCAGGCATCCCCGTCACCTACGTGCCAGCGCGCAACACTATCATGTTGTCATTGGCGTTGGCTTGGGCCGAGGTATTGAAAGCACGCGATATTTTTATCGGCGTCAATGCGGTGGATTATTCCGGCTATCCCGATTGCCGGCCGGAATATTTACACGCGTTTGAAGCGATGGCGAACCTTGCTACCAAAGCCGCAGTCGAAGGTAATAAGCTCAACGTACACGCGCCGCTACTGCAATTTTCCAAGGCCGAAATTATTTTGCAGGGACGCAAACTCGGTGTAGATTATGGCATGACGGTATCGTGTTATCAGGCGGATGAAATGGGACGTGCTTGCGGCGCTTGTGATGCGTGCAGATTGCGGCGCAAGGGTTTTGCCGATGCAGGCGTCGCCGACCCGACGCAATACTTGACTATGTTGGCTTAACAATAAAATATATTTTCCAGGAGAAATATCATGACAACTTTACGACTCGGCGACACCGCGCCGGATTTTGTTCAGGATTCCACCGCAGGAAAAATCAGCTTCCATCAATGGCTCGGCGATAGCTGGGGTGTGCTGTTTTCGCATCCGAAAGACTTCACGCCAGTGTGCACCACCGAGCTCGGCGCAACCGCGAAACTGAAAGACGAATTCGCCAAACGCAATGTCAAAGTGTTGGCCTTAAGCGTCGATGATGTGAACTCGCATAATCAATGGGTCGGCGATATTGCCGAGACGCAAGGCACGGAAGTCAATTTTCCCATCCTTGGCGACCCGGACAAAAAAGTATCCGACCTGTACGACATGATTCACCCGAACGCCAACGACACGTTGACGGTTCGCTCGGTATTCATCATCGACCCGAAGAAAAAAATCCGCACCACGTTCACGTACCCCGCCAGCACCGGACGCAATTTTGACGAAATTTTGCGGGTGATTGATTCGCTGCAATTATTCGATAATTACACCGTAGCGACGCCGGTCAACTGGAAGGATGGCGACGATGTCATTATCCCGACTTCAGTACAGGATCCGGAAATCATCAAACAGAAATATCCCAAAGGCTACAAGGCGTTGAAACCTTATTTGCGCATGACGCCGCAGCCGAATAAAAAATAATACAAGTTAGCGAAAAATAATCAGGGCCAGCTTTAACAGCCGGCTCTTTTAGTTGATTGCAATCAGGCCCGCTTCTCTGCCGGGGTATTCTGAAGTGCTTTGGCGGCAGCTAAAAATTCCCAGTGTGCGATACCGCACCGACCCCGTCTCATTTTTAGTCCATTCTTTTTTTGTTAATCTTTTCCATCGTTTAACGTAAAAAGTTCATACGGTTCGTAGGAGCTTCCCGCGGCCATACCTCGCATTCTCCGGTGTTACAGATGAATTTGGCGAGTGAAATTTTTGGTTCTAGTTGCCAGGCTGGCGCCCGACAGCATAAGCGAAAGAGGATAGACAGGAGACGGTAAGTTGAATAAAAGTAGCGCCACCATCTTCGAGTATTGGCTTCACCTGAAGACTTTGGTCCGCGGGCAAAACAGGCCGCGTACCTTGACTGGAGAGGAGCCGCCGCTACGTTCGGAATTATTCAGCGCCGAACAGATGGAGCAACACGGTAAGATTTTGGCGGCGTCGCATAAATTATCAAGCTTACGCGCTTCAGATCAGCTGCTGACCCGACTGGCTGCCAACGAAAGGGTGCTTATCGAAACGCGAAATCTTTTGCTGACGGCTGTTACTGCAACCCACCGGATCACGCCTGCCGGTGAATGGTTGTTAGATAATTTTTATTTAATTGAAGAGCAGATACGCACAGCAAAACGTCACTTCCCTAAAGGTTATAACCGTGAGTTGCCTCGCCTTGCGAGGGGCGCCGCCGCCGGGTTACCCAGGGTCTACGACATAGCCTTGGAAACGATAGCCCACGGCGATGGCCGCGTGGATCCTGAGAGCCTGGCACGCTTTGTGGCCGCCTATCAGACATTAACTCCTCTGAAATTAGGCGAACTTTGGGCCATACCCATCATGCTGCGCTTAGCTTTGATCGAAAATCTTCGGCGCGTGGCGGCGAGGATTGCTGCGGGCAGGATTGATCTGGATTTGGCGGTAGTCTGGGCAGACAAAATGACGCAAGCCGCAGACAAAGACCCTAAAAGTCTGATCTTGTTGATCGCAGATATGGCGCGGTCGAGTACGCCTATGACCACGCCGTTCGTTTCCGAATTCGCGCGGCGCCTGCAAGGACACGGGGCCACATTAGCATTACCGCTAACGTGGATTGAGCAGCATTTGTCTGATTCGAATCTGACCATCGAACAACTGGTTCAATCGGGAAACCAACAACAAGCGGCTGATCAGGTTTCAATCAGCAATAGCATTGGCAGTTTACGTTTACTGGCGGCAATGGACTGGCGCACATTTGTAGAAAAGGCCAGTGTCGTCGAGCTTACTTTGCACGAAGATCCCAGCGGTGAATACGGCAAGATGGATTTTGCGACCCGCGATCGCTACCGTCATGCAACAGAAGCGTTGGCAAAAAAATGTCATTTAACAGAACGCGAGGTTGCCCGCAAAGCGGTTCAACTCGCCCAGTCCGCTACGGCGGTTAACGATTGTTCCGACGTCGCTGGTCGCGCCCGGCATGTTGGATATTATCTGATCGATAACGGAACGCGCGAGCTTGAAAGGACAATAGAGGCACAGCTGTCACTTTTGGAAAACCTGCGCAGATTGACAGGCCGGTTTCCATTGCTTCTCTATGTAGGCGCAATCATGCTGGTTACCGGCCTGGTAACAGGCTATCTGCTGGCAGTCGCCCATGCCGATAACGTGCCGAATTGGGTATTGGGATTGATCGGCATCAGCTCTCTGATAGCAGCCAGTCAGTTAGCGGTGGGCTTGGTGAACTGGTTGGAAACATTCGTCGTGACACCGCATCCCCTACCCAGGATGGATTTCTCCGAGGGAATTCCGCCTGAATTGAGGACCTTAGTGGTGATTCCAACGATGCTCACTAGCACACATAACGTAGAGGACATGATAGAGGCGCTGGAAGTAAGGTTTTTGGCGAATCGGGATAAACATTTATATTTCGGCTTGCTAACCGATTTTCGCGACGCGCGTCAGCAGTCGCTACCAGAAGATGAAGCCTTGTTACGCTTAGCGCAAACTAGAATAGAAGAGCTGAATCAAAAATACGGTAACGACCTGAATGCCGTCAATGGCAATGTATTTTTCCTGTTCCATCGACCCAGGACGTGGAATCTGCGCGATCATATCTGGATGGGCCACGAGCGTAAGCGGGGCAAGCTTGGCGATTTAAATGCTTTATTGCGTAGCGATGGAGTCAGCGTCCCGGGCGCAGCGTTTTCTCTCATCGTTGGCGAAACATCACTTTTACCCGGAATTAAATATGTAATCACCTTGGATACGGATACTCAGCTACCGCGCGATGCGGCGCGGCAATTTATCGGGGCCATGGCGCACCCGCTCAATCGCCCCTGCTATGACGATACAACGCAGCGTGTCATCGAAGGCTACGGCATCTTGCAGCCGCGAGTATCTATCAGCCTGACTGGGGCCAATCGCTCTCGTTATGCGCGTCTTTACAGCGCTGAAGCAGGTATTGATCCTTACACGCGAGTCGTATCGGATGTTTACCAGGACGCATTCAATGAAGGATCATTTATCGGTAAGGGAATCTATGACGTTGATGCGTTTGAGCGCGCCCTAGGTGAGCGCTTTCCTGAGAATTGGATACTTAGCCACGACCTTATAGAGGGGTGTTACGCGCGCGCTGGTTTATTAAGCGATGTACATTTGTACGAAGACTTCCCGTCACGATACAGCACCGATGTCAGTCGGCGACATCGCTGGATAAGAGGCGATTGGCAACTCGCGGGTTGGCTGTTGCGAAATGTCCCTAGCAGTCGGGATGGTGAGAGAGTGCGCCGTCAACCTAATCCATTGTCGAAGTTGTCGCAATGGAAATTGCTGGATAATCTGCGGCGCAGCCTGGTTCCTTTGGCCTTGACTCTTACGTTGCTGCTGGGATGGACGCTGATGTCGTCGCCGTGGTTCTGGACCTTGTCGGTGATAGGCATCATCCTGATACCTTCGTTGTGCGCCTTGACTCTTGATCTATTCTGCAAGCCGAAAGATATGTTATTGCGACAGCACATTGATGTCGTCATTCGCTCGGCTTGGCGGCACTTGCTCAAAGCGGCATTTGAATTCGCTTGCTTGCCCTACGAAGCGTATTTCACTTCTGATGCCATATTCCGCACCGGCTGGAGAATGTGGGTCACGCGTAAGCGATTGCTCGAATGGATCCCTTCGAGCGAACTGAGGCGCGACTTGGTGGAAGACAATCGCAGCGACTTGATGGTTAGCTTGCAAACGATGTGGGCCGCGCCCGCTCTCGCCATTGCGGCCGCATACTATCTAATGGTTGCTCAACCTATGGCGCTCGTTGTCGCTGCGCCGATTCTGCTTATTTGGTTTTTCTCGCCTTTGATCGCTTGGTGGATAAGCTGTCCGCTAACACGCCGTAAAGCGACGCTGACTTCTGAACAGCTAATTTTCTTACGCACCATTTCGCGCAGGACCTGGGCATTTTTTGAAAAATTTGTCGGGCGGGATGATCATTGGTTACCGCCGGATAATTTTCAGGAATATCGCGTTCCCCTGGTCGCGCATCGCACGTCGCCAACCAATATAGGCATGGCGTTATTGGCCAATCTGGCCGCTTACGACTTCGGTTATATTCCCACAGGGCAACTTGTCGAGCGCACGGCGAATACGTTGGGCACGATGGATGAGCTCGAACGACACCGTGGACATTTTTATAACTGGTACGACACGCAGACGCTCAAGCCGCTTCATCCTCTATATGTTTCAACCGTGGACAGCGGCAATCTCGCGGGACATTTGTTCACTTTACGTGCCGGGCTAACGGAGCTGCTAGACGACAAGATAGTCATGTTGCGGCTGTTCGATGGCCTGAGCGACACGCACAGCGTGTTAACCGATACGGCAAAGGACACCGGTGCGGCGAATATTCTAAACAGGTTTCGCGTTGATCTCGAATCTATAATCGCTGATCCGCCAACCGATCTCGCGGCTGCGCGTATGTGCCTGATAAATCTTGAGACTGTCGCACTTACCATCGCTCATCATTTCAGCGCTAATCCCAACGCGGACGCCGAGGTTGCAGCGGAAAACGAAGTACACGATTGGGCGCATGCCTTGGTGGCGCAGTGCCGAACAGCCTTGGGTGAGCTGACATTGCTTGCCCCTTGGCTAACATTATCGACTGGCGTGCCGAACAGAATAGCAGAAATATCCGCCATCGCAGGCATACCGACGCTGCGCGAGCTGACTGGCTTGGAGCGCAAGTTATTGCCCTTCATCGGAAGCAAGATAGCCGAAGCCGCAACGCCCGAAGAGGGCGACGAGTTATACCGTTTGCTTCGGTTGATTAAAGAGGGCGGCGAAAGAGCTGCGGAACGAATTGCCGTCATCGAGCTGTTGGCGGTAAAAGCTTGCGAACTCGCCCAGATGGAGTACGGCTTTCTTTACGACAAATCGCGCGACCTATTTACAATAGGCTACAACGTGACTGAGCGCCGTCTGGATTCCGGTTATTACGATCTGCTGGCATCAGAAGCGAGATTATGCAGCTTCGTTGCCATCGCGCAAGGCCAACTACCGCAAGAAAGTTGGTTTGCGTTGGGACGTCTGCTGACTACTTTCGGTGGCGAGCCGGTGCTGCTGTCGTGGAGCGGCTCCATGTTTGAATACCTGATGCCGCTACTCGTGATGCCGACCTACGACAACACGCTGCTTGACCAGACTTGTAAGGCGGCAGTTGCAAGGCAAATCGAATACGGAAAACAACGGGGCGTTCCCTGGGGGATGTCAGAATCCGGTTACAACACAGTCGATGGGCATCTTAATTACCAATACCGCGCTTTCGGTGTGCCGGGACTGGGTCTCAAGCGCGGGCTGGCTGAGGATTTGGTCATTGCTCCTTATGCCACTGTTCTCGCGATCATGGTGGCACCGGAGGAGGCATGCTTGAATCTGCAGCGACTTGCAGCCGAGGGTTACCTTGGCAGGTATGGTTTCTATGAGGCAATCGATTACACGCCATCACGTCAACGGCGCGATCAAGTAAGCGTGGTGGTAAGGTCTTTCATGGCCCATCACCAGAGCATGAGTCTGTTGGCATTAGCCTACGTAATGCTGGACCGTCCGATGCAAAAACGCTTTGAAAAAGATCGGCTTTTTCAGGCGGTCATGTTGCTGCTGCAGGAACGCATTCCCAAAGCCAGCGTAATGTATTCTCAAGCCGCGCAACTGCCCGATGCACGATCCGTTTCGGACGCGGCGGAAACGCCCGTACGATTCTTTATCAGTCCCGATACGCCGACACCGGAAGTGCAGTTATTGTCGAACGGGAGATATCACGTCATGGTCACCAATGTAGGCGGTGGTTATAGCCGTTGGAAAAACTTGGCGGTCACCCGCTGGCGCGAAGATACGACGTGTGATAACTGGGGCACGTTCTGTTACATCAATGATGTAGTCAGCGGTGCATTTTGGTCAACCGCCCACCAACCGACGCTCAAGCGAGCGGAAAATTACCAGGCCATATTCTCCGAGGGGCGGGCAGAGTTTCGCCGCCGCGACCACGATCTGGATACCCATACAGAGATAGTGGTTTCCCCTGAAGACGACATTGAGCTGCGTCGCGTCCGTATTACTAATCTCTCCCGGGAAAAGAGAACCATTGATGTCACCAGCTATGCGGAAGTAGTGTTGGCACCGCCTGCGGCAGACGCGATGCATCCGGCATTCAGCAATCTGTTTGTCCAGACAGAAATTATCAGGGAGCGGCGCGCCATTCTGTGTACTCGCCGACCACGCTCTCTGGACGAACCAGCACCATGGATGTTTCACCTGATGGCGGTACACGGTGCAGACGTTGGTGATATTTCCTATGAAACAGACCGTATGCAGTTCATAGGCAGGGGAAATTCGGTGGCCGCTCCGCAAGCCGTGAGCGGCGTTAGCGCATTTCAAAATACAGGCCCTGCGTTGAACAAATCAGTAGTGACTATCCCCCGCACGCTTTCCAACACGCAAGGCCCCGTTCTGGATCCTATCGTCGCCATTCGTTACCGAATAATGCTGGCTCCGGAACAATCCGTCACTATCGATATGGTGTCGGGTATGGGCGAAACGCGTGACAGCGTGCTCGGCATGGTGGATAAGTACCAGGATCGACCATTAGCGGATCGAACTTTTGAATTGGCGTGGACCCACAGCCAGGTCGCATTGCGGCAAATCAATGCCACAGAAGCGGATGCGCAGTTATATGAGCGCCTGGCCAATTCCATCATCTATGCCAATGCTTCGTTGCGTGCCGAGGCGAGCGTCTTGCTGAAAAACCGGCGCGGCCAATCCGGCCTTTGGGGTTATTCCATTTCCGGCGATCTGCCGATTGTATTAGTGCAAATAGGGAACCAGGACAATATCGAACTAGTGCGTCAACTGGTGCAGGCCCATACCTATTGGCACCTAAAGGGGCTGGTGGTGGATTTGGTGATCTGGAACGAAGACCGCGCCGGTTACCGCCAATTATTGCAGGAACAAATTATTGGCTTGATAGCAACCGGCTTTAGGACTCAAATACTGGATCGCCCCGGTGGCATTTTTGTGCGACACGCAGAACAGGTCTCGCCCGAAGACCGCATCCTGATTCAGTCTGTGGCAAGAGTCATACTCTCTGATAGCCGTGGAACGCTGATGGAACAACTTAACCGTCGCGGCCTGCCTGAAGTGCGTGTGCCGCGATTGACGCCGACCAAAGCCTATCGACCGGGGACATCCGTTTCTAAAGATGTGCAAAGTCACGATTTGATTCTGTCTAACGGTCTGGGAGGGTTTACGCCTGATGGGCGCGAGTATGTGATTACGACTGCGCGTGGAAAGGTGACACCGGCACCTTGGGTGAATGTACTGGCGAACCCGCAATTCGGGACCGTCATTTCCGAAAATGGTTTGGCTTACACGTGGAGCGAGAATGCGCATGAATTCCGCCTGACCCCATGGCACAACGACCCGGTGAGTGATTCGAGCGGCGAAGCTTTTTATTTGCGCGACGAGGAGAGCGGCCACTTCTGGTCGCCAACGCCATTGCCCCGCCGCGGAAGCGGCGCTTATATTAGCCGCCACGGATTTGGTTACAGCGTGTTCGAGCATAACGAACACGGGGTCAAATCTGAGCTCACGGTTTATGTGGCTTTGAATGCACCGATCAAGTTTTCCGTGCTGAAAGTTCGCAATGAATCGGGCCGATCACAACGGCTTTCCGCTACGGGCTATGTGGAATGGGTGTTGGGTGACTTGGCGCCGAAAACCGCCATGCATATTATTGGCGAGATTGCCGGCAATGGCGGCGCCTTATTCGCGCGTAACGCTTACAACACGGAGTTCCATAATCGTGTTGCATTTTTTGATGTGGACGAGGCAAACCGAAGCGTGACCGGCGACCGCAGTGAATTCCTGGGCCGCAATGGTTCGGTCTCCGACCCGGCTGCCATGTCTCGCAAGCGGCTGTCCGGCAAGGTAGGGGCGGCGATGGATCCTTGTGCCGCGATCCAGGTGCCGTTTGAGTTGGATGATGGCGAAGAGCGCACCATTATTTTCAGGCTCGGCCTCGGCGACAATACCGATAATGCCAATCATCTGGTGCGCCGTTTCCGCGGAACGACAGCTGCGCGTCTTGCGCTCGAAGAAGTTAAGCGGCACTGGCAGCACACTCTGGGCGCAGTGCAAGTCGAGACGCCCGATGCGTCCCTCAACGTACTGGCTAACGGCTGGCTGCTGTATCAAACCATAGCCTGTCGCCTGTGGGCGCGTAGCGGCTATTACCAGTCGGGCGGCGCGTTCGGTTTTCGCGATCAATTGCAGGATGTCATGGCGCTCATCCACGCAGAGCCTGAACTCATGCGTGAACATTTACTGCTCTGCGCCAGTCGGCAATTTATTGAAGGTGACGTTCAGCACTGGTGGCATCCGCCGACAGGCCGAGGCGTGCGCACGCATTGTTCCGATGATTACCTCTGGTTGCCCTTGGCGACTTGTCGCTATGTACTTGCCACCGGGGATACCGGTGTGCTGGATGAATCCAGTCACTTTCTCGAAGGTCGCCCGGTCAATCCCGGTGACGATTCGTATTACGATTTGCCCGGCCGCTCGGAACAAACAGCCAGCTTGTATCAACATTGCGTGCGCGCTATACACCACGGCCTGCGCTTTGGCGAACACGGCTTGCCCTTGATCGGCTCCGGCGATTGGAATGACGGCATGAACCTGGTGGGCATAGAAGGCAAAGGCGAAAGTATATGGCTAGGATTTTTTCTGTGTGAAGTGCTCAAGCAGTTCAGCAAGATTGCGCAATTGTATGGCGACACAGC
>JAYVGF010000035.1:0-4020 GCA_043772415.1 Betaproteobacteria bacterium | reverse complement strand
TCGCCGGTGCGCGTGACGTGTGTGCCTCCGCATAATTCGCGCGACGTACCGATGTCGAGCACGCGCACTTCATCGCCGTATTTTTCACCAAACAACATCACTGCACCGGTTTTTTGCGCTTCTTCGATGGGCAGTACGCGCGCTTGCGTCGCCGCGTTGCTGAGAATTTCGGCGTTAACGATTTGCTCAACGCGCTTGATTTGCGCGTCGGTCATCGGCGCGTTGTGGGCGAAATCGAAACGGGTTTTATCGGCATCGACCAGCGAGCCTTTTTGTTGCACATGGCTGCCGAGCACTTCGCGCAAGGCTTTGTGCATAAGGTGCGTGGCCGAGTGGTTACGCACCGTGCGCGCACGAATAGCACCGTTTACTTTAGCGCTGACGCTGTCGCCGATTTTGAGCGAGCCGCTTTTCAATATGCCGTGATGACCGAATACTTCGGCTTGGATTTTTTGCGTGTCGGCGACTTCAAATTGCGCGCCAGATTTTTCCAGCGTGCCGCTATCGCCGGCTTGTCCGCCTGACTCGGCGTAGAACGGTGTGTTGTCCAACACCACGACGCCGCTCTGCCCTGCTTTGATTTCATTCACTGCTGCGCCATCGACATACAGCGCGGTAATCAACGTGCTATCGAGCACAAGTTTGTCGTAACCGTGGAATGCTGTTTTCGCACCGCTATAATTTAATGCTGCGGCAGATTTGAATTTACCCGCAGCACGCGAGGCTTCCTGTTGGCGCTTCATCGCGGCATCGAATGCAACTTCATCGACCGCAACACCGCGCTCACGGCAAACGTCGGCGGTCAGGTCTAACGGAAAACCGTAAGTGTCATGTAATTTGAAAGCCGTTTCGCCATCGAGAATTTTTTTGCCGTCCTGCAAATTGGCATCAAGGATTTCCATGCCGGTCGCCAGCGTTTCGTAAAAGCGTTCTTCTTCAATGCGTAAAGTGTCGGTAACTTGTTTTTCGAGGCGCGCTAATTCTGGATATGCTGTACCCATTGCCGCCGATAGATCTTTTACCAGCTTATGGAAAAACGGTTGTTTCTGTCCTAACTTATAGCCATGACGAATCGCACGACGTGCGATACGGCGCAATACGTAACCGCGACCTTCGTTGCCGGGTATCACGCCATCGACGATCATGAAGCTGCAAGCGCGGATGTGATCGGAAATAACTTTGAGTGAGTTCTGCGTCAAATCTTTGGTGTGCGTTTCGCGCGCAGCGGCTTTGATTAAATCCTGAAACAAATCGATTTCATAATTGGAATGTACATGCTGCAATACTGCCGCGAGGCGCTCAAGCCCCATGCCGGTATCGACGCTGGGCTTGGGCAACTTGTGCATGACGCCCGCTTCATCGCGGTTAAATTGCATGAACACCAGATTCCAGATTTCGATATAGCGATCGCCATCACCATCGGGCGAACCGGGTGGGCCGCCCGCTACTTCTGAACCGTGGTCGTAAAAAATTTCGCTGCACGGCCCGCACGGGCCGGTGTCGGCCATTTGCCAGAAGTTGTCGCTGGCGTAGCGCGCGCCTTTGTTGTCGCCGATGCGCACGATGCGCTCGGCGGGAATGCCGATTTCTTTTTCCCAGATGTTGAAGGCTTCGTCGTCTTCGGCATACACCGTCACCCAGAGTTTTTCTTTGGGTAATTGATAAACCGTCGTGAGCAATTCCCAAGCGTAGTGGATGGCTTCGCGCTTGAAATAATCGCCGAAGCTGAAGTTGCCGAGCATTTCAAAAAACGTGTGGTGACGGGCGGTGTAGCCGACGTTTTCCAGATCGTTATGTTTGCCGCCCGCGCGCACGCAACGCTGCGAGCTGGTGGCGCGCACATACGAGCGTTTGTCCTGTCCGGTAAACACATCTTTGAATTGCACCATGCCGGAGTTGGTGAACATCAGCGTCGGGTCATTACCCGGCACTAAGGGACTCGAAGCAACGATGGTGTGGCCTTTGCTGGCGAAGTAGTCGAGGAATTTACTGCGAATTTCTGCGGATTTCATTTTTTTGGCATTTCACTCATTCAAAAGTATTGCAAAGGTGTTGGCTATTTACTTTCCAGCTTGATCATTACGTTCGCCATCAAGCCACTCATGACTTGGCGTATGGTATCTTCGCGATAGCGCGCTTGCGCGGTAAGTGAGTTGCGCGCTTCGAATGCGACGCCATCCACTTTGCCACGCAGTACGCCTTCGACACGCGAATCGACATTGTTTTGCATCGCGCCTAACAACAAAGGAAAGCCCAAGCCGATAGAGATGCCACCACGGCCACCGGAGCCGAGGACGCCGCCAACGCTGCCACTTACACCACCGCCGCCATTGCTTTGTTGCGTCGCCTTGGTCAGATAAGTCTCGGCGATTTCATATTTGTTGATGCTGATGGTTTTTCCTGCCAGTTTGTCGCCGAGTTTGTCTTGCAGCGAATTGCGCAACAACGCCATGGGTTCCGGCGCGAGATTGGCGTCGCCCAAAATAATCGTTGGCCCATCAAAACTGCGGGCATCATCACTACGGCGCAATCGCTCGCCTTGCGGACGTTCATCGACTAACCGAAAGCTTGGCGTTTTGTCGGCAGGACCGATGAGTGAGACGATTTCTTCTGGTGCCCGAGTGGGGGTGTTTTGACAGGCGGTCAAAATCACCAATGAGACAATAGTGAAAAATTTCATTATAATCATATAGTTACCTCATCATTCATCGTCGTCCGATTTACCGGAGATCAACTTAAATATCACATTGAGACTAAAGCCGCGGCTTTGCATAAAACGCATTTGTTTCGCGCGCTCATTGGCGCTAGTGGGCAATTCGCCGAATTTTTTTTGCCACACTCCGCGTGCGTTATCAAGTTCAGTGAGCTTGAAATCGGCGACGGCGTTTTCTATCGCCGCTTCCGACACGCCCTTCTCGCGCAACTCGTGCTGTATCCGGCGACTACCGAATTTATTTTGTCGTGCATGCACCACTTGTTCGACAAAGCGCGCTTCGGATAATAATTTGCGTTGGGTTAAATCATCCAGCACTGCTTCTACTTCCGACTCGTCTTCGGTAAACGCGTTCAACTTATGTTGCAACTCGGCTCGGGAATATTCTCGCCGCGCCAAGTACATCATCGCTTTCGCGCGCAAGTCGGGTTTTTGCGGGTCTTTGTTCATTGAGACTCAACCTGACACATACTGCAAACCACATTTTTTGGCGCATAAATCATGCAGCGATAGCACCCATCCCCACCCTAACCCTCCCCTTGAAGGGGAGGGGATGTGGTCGTAAATGACTGCTATGCATACTGCATTTACCTCTCTTCGCAAAACGATGTCTATCAAGCTTTCGCTTTGCGTTTTGATTTCGGCGCCTCTTCACCTTCAACTTCTTCATTGCGCGCGCCGGCTGCTTTCGGCGTGCCGCCCATCAGGGCGACGCCACTTTCGGCGCGGATTTTTTGTTCAATCTCGTGCGCGATGGCGGGGTTTTCTTTCAGGTAAATTCTGGAGTTGTCTTTTCCTTGGCCGATTTTCTCGCCTTTGTACGCGTACCATGCGCCGGATTTTTCAATCAGCTTGTGGAATACGCCCAACTCGATGATTTCGCCTTCGCGTGAAATGCCTTCTCCATACAATATGTCGAAGTGCGCTTCGCGGAACGGTGGCGCCACTTTATTCTTCACGACTTTTACACGGGTCTCGTTACCGATAACTTCTTCGCCGCTTTTGATCGCGCCGGTACGACGAATATCTAAGCGAACCGAAGCGTAAAATTTCAGCGCGTTACCGCCAGTGGTGGTTTCCGGATTGCCGAACATGACGCCGATTTTCATGCGGATCTGGTTAATGAAAATCACCAGTGTGTTGCTGCGTTTGATATTGGCGGTGAGTTTACGCAAAGCTTGCGACATCAAGCGCGCTTGCAAGCCCATGTGCGAATCGCCCATCTCGCCTTCGATTTCAGCTTTTGGTGTCAACGCCGCTACTGAGTCCACGACGACGACATCAACAGAGCCAGAACGCACCAACAT
>JAYVGF010000034.1:0-8114 GCA_043772415.1 Betaproteobacteria bacterium | reverse complement strand
CATTTCAGGGCGCACGCAGTATGGCTTTGCTCGAAATCATAAAAACCTGCTTATGCTCTTGTGGCACGAGACAAATGGTTACCATTCACGCGAATTATTCGCCTAAGTCGCGATGCTATACTGCTGCGCTATCACTCAGCACATTGCGGGAAGCGAAAAGGCTATGAGCAATATAAATAAACCATTAGTGAAACTGCTGTTGCCTATCGTCGTGGCGGTTGGCTATGCGGCGTTTTCTTATTTCAGCGGCGGTGGCAATGCGCCACAGCAGGAAGCCAGGCCACATCAGCAAAATCAACGGCAACCGCATCAAAAACAGCAGCCGCAACAGGGCGAGCAAAAGCAAAGTGTTGCGGGTGATTTTACTTATTATGTGTTGTCGTTGTCGTGGTCGCCTTCGTTTTGCGCGACGCAAAGCCCCGGCGCACAGCAGGAACAATGTGGCACCGGTCGGCGGTTTAGTTTTGTGGTGCACGGCTTGTGGCCGCAGTTTGATAAAGGCTGGCCGCAGGATTGCGCCACATCTTTCCCCGCGCGCGTGCCAGAAGATTTGATTAAGAACACGCTGGACATGATGCCGAGCCATAAGTTGATCGGGCATGAGTGGGAAAAACACGGGACTTGCAGCGGGTTGGATCAGGCGGGCTATTTCAAGGCTGCGCGCCAAGCGAAGGATTCGATAACTATCCCTGCGCAATTTGTTGGGCCGAAAGAATATATTACGACGACGTCGAGTGCGTTGAAGCAGGCGTTTTTGGACGCGAATAAGCAGTTGCATGAAGATATGATCGCGGTGACGTGTAAGGACCGTAATCTGCAAGAGGTGCGGATTTGTATGGATAAGAATTTGACGCCGCGAGCCTGCGGCGCGAATGAGAAGCGGCAGTGTAAGAGTGAGCAGCTTGTTTTGCCGCCGATCAGAGGTGGTTGATTTTTCATTTGCCGGGACTGGTTGGTTTAGGTTCGACTCCTCCCTCGCCCTCCGCTGCCAGTGTAAGGAACAATAGCAGATGCTTCGTTTCACTCAGGATGACATCGTTATTTGTCGTGCTGAAGCTGAGCCGATGACTTTGTTTTTTCATTTCTTGCCCTCTCGAAATTCGTTATTTTCTCAAACACGCGCATAACAAATTATTCAATATAATCAAATAGTTATTTATTATAGCTTGTGAACTTGTTTGTCATTTTGTTAGCTGATTTTTTGCGTGCTAAGATTTCGCCGTGAGCCAAAACGAGCGGCTCCGCGATTATCACTTCATTTTTATCCAAGAGGCTTCCATGAAAATTTCACGTTTGATACAAGTTACGTTGATGTTGTTTGGTTCGTTGTCGCTCAATGTTTATGCGCAAAGCAATGACAAGCAAACAGACCTGCGCGCGCAAATCGGCGTGACGGATCCTGATTACAGCGGTGCGTTTCATTTTCACGGCAAGTCTTACGCCAACAAAAAAGAATTTATCGACAGCGGCGCGCGTTGCTCGACGCGCCATGTGAGCGATGCGGAAAAAGTTCAGCACGATAAGATGCTGGCCGATTTTAGAGTGGCGAATCCGCAAGCGGCTGCGCGCGCGATTGGTTCCACTAGCATTCCGGTGTGGGTGCATGTAATCAGCCAGGATACGACGGTGGCGGGCGGTAATATTCCTGACTCCGCCGTGCAGTCGCAAATATCGGTGCTGAATGCGGCATACGGCGGCGGCACCGGCGGCATCGGTTCACCGTTCACTTTTCAATTGGCCGGCATTACACGCACCGTGAACGCGGCTTGGTACGTCATGACACCGAACTCGACTGCCGAGACGCAAGCGAAGAATGCATTGCGCAAAGCCGGCCCCGGCACGCTGAATATTTATCTGGCTAACATCGGCCAAGGCTTGCTCGGTTGGGCAACTTTCCCGACCGACTATTCCGCTAACCCTAAACGCGATGGCGTGGTGATCCTCACCGCATCGCTCCCCGGCGGCAGCGCTACGCCTTACAACTTGGGCGACACCGCCACGCACGAAGTCGGTCACTGGCTTGGTTTGTATCACACCTTCCAGGGCGGTTGCACAGCCGCTAACGATAACGTGACCGATACGCCGGCCGAACGCTCGGCCGCATATGGTTGCCCAACCGGTCGCAATAGCTGCACCGGAAACAAATATGCCGGTCTCGACCCGATCACCAACTTCATGGATTACACCGACGATGCATGCATGTATGTGTTCTCCGGCGGACAAGTGTCGCGCATGGATACATCGCACGCGCAGTATCGCAGCACTTTGTAATTTTTTCTGCTCGAAAAAAAGCCGCCTGAGGGCGGCTTTTTTATTTGGCTATGTTTGCTTCGTATTTATTGCAACGCCCGGCATTGCCAAGATCGCGCCGAGTCGATGAAAATAATAAGGCGGTCATGAAAGCAAACAAAGTGCTTTCTATGTGCGACGTGAGTGATGAATTAAACAAGCATGAAACGGCCAGAGTGATGACCAAGCTGTGCGCTGTATATTTTTTGACAACATCTTCAAATCGATTCGCTGTTTTCCATTGCTGATAAAAAAGCACGAGAAGTAACAACATGCCGATTACGCCGAACTGCATGCACAAGTATAAATACTGGTTATGCGGGTCATGAAAATTGCCCATGTTTTTGCCTTCAATCTGTTTTTGATAGGCGGCCTCCACGCCGCCCGTCCCCACGCCCCATAATGGATGTTTAGTAATAATGACCAGACTGTTGTAATAAAACTCCATCCGCATGCCTATGGATGAATCTTGCCGGCTGGCGACGTTAGGCGTCCAATTTCGATATTCTGTGACGGTCAGATTGAGGCGGTCATTTAATTTGTTCGGAGAAAATTGTGTCGCTGCGAGCAACATGGCGATCATGGTTATGGCGATCACTATGCCGTAGACGCCGCGCCAGCGAAACAGAAAATATGTTACCGCGACCAATAGAACCACGAAACCGGTACGGCCTTTGACCATAAACAAAATATTGATAACAGCGAACGCAATAAACGCGGCATAGATTATTTTTTCGGCTCTGCTTTGGCTATATCTCCAGCGTATTGCCGCAAGCACGACTGCGAAGGACATCAAAACGTTGTGTTCGATCGAATCTCTAAATGGTGTGGGGGACTGCATCGTGCCGAATTTGGTCGGTGCATCCATCACGCCGAAGGCCAGTAAATATGATGCCATCAAGGTGATCACCATGCTGATGGCAAATGCCGTCAATGCGCGGGTGCGTGTTTTTTCGTCAACAAAAAAATACGTCATTGCCGGTATTAATAATAATTGAATATATTTACCCAGCTCATGTTTGGCTTCCGGCCAATCAGACAATGGATTCAGCACGCCGAGTAGCAAGGCGGCAAAAAGCGCAATAACGGCCAGCAGCACCGGACTGGATTTGAGTTGCTGGATTTTTTGCCGGTAATTTCCGCCCAATAACCAGGCGAGCAATAACAGGGCTAACAATGCATTATTTGCCGGTTTGGATAGGGGGAGGGAAAAGCCAAGCGCGATTAAACATAGCCGTGAAAATTTATCTATTACATGCAAGCTCATTACCCTTTTCTCGTTTATGTTTTTATTGTTACGGCTAGTAGAGGTTACTTTTAATTAATGCAAATTGGGAATATTTTCGTTGCTGCGCAGGCGTTGAATAAAGCTACTGCCGCACGTCAGTTTTTTTGCCAGCGGTGAATGCACGTCGATGATGCGCCAGAACGGCGTAACCTGACTCAGACTTTTGCCTTCTTGGATTTCTTCCCAGGCGGCTTCGGCGACGATGCGCAAAAAAATACCGGTTGAAACGGGGCACATGGCGTCGGCCTCATAGGCACGCGCAAAGCGTTTGCGCATTTCGGAAGGGTCGATACTTTTGCCGCGCGGAATGGTGTCGATGAATTCTTTCACCAGCATAGGTGTGCCGATAAACAGCGTCGCGCCTTGCGGTAGGCCGGCGAAAATTTTTTCCAACACGACGCGTTTGGGTTGAATGTTGGGATGGAGTTTTTGCTGCCAGGGTTTTGCCATGACTGAAATCTCAGCCTTTTAATTCTTTTTCGATCAGCGCGTGGAGCTTGGGGAAATCCAGCTCACCGACGGTGCGCTGGATGATATGGCCTTGTTTGTTGATGACGTAGGTGGTCGGCGTGAGTTGTACGTCCTTGAAGTCTCTCGCGTGCTCACCATTTACATCGAGCGTGACAAAAAAAGGTAATTTATTTTTTTCCGTATAAGCCAACACGTAATTGGGCGGATCGTAACTCATGGCAACGGCGATGGTTTCTAATCCTTGCGACTGATATTTGTTATGCGTTTTGATCAAGTCGGGCATTTCGGCGATGCAGCCCGGGCAATTGGTGGCCCAGAAATTCACCAGCACGACTTTGCCTTTGAGTTGTTCCAGCGAGGTTTTATCGCCTTTAATCGAGGTGAAGGCGGCGGCTTGCGGCGCGTCGATTTTTTTCGACAGCGTGAGCGTAAACGCGGCGATGAGCACCAGCGCGAGGCCGAGGCCGATGAAGAGTTTGGGTGGCGTTTGCATAGTTACAGTATAAGACATGTGTTGCGCAACGCAGTTTCTCTCGCGAGGTATATTAAATTATTCCATTAAATCAAATAGTTATATCAATATTTTTTTAAACCGAAAACTCTTTCACGATATGTTGCAGGCGCCGGCTGACCGCGATGCGTTCGTCGCTGCCTTTAAGCATAACGGCCCAATAACTTTCGCCCTCTTCCGGCTTCACGCGTTCGAATCCGTTGATATGCTGCTTGGCGACGAGCACGCTACGGTGTACGCGGGTAAAGCTGTCGCTGAATTCATGCTCCAGGGCGGTGAGCGATTCTTCGAGTAAATATTCGCGTGCGGCAGTTTTGACGGTGATGTATTTTTGTTCAGCGCGTAAAAACAATATTTCTTGTAACGGTATCAGCAGGATTTTGCCGCGCTCGGAAATGGATAAATGGCTGCGCGCTTTGGTTGATGCTTGTTGTAAGGCTTCAGTATTAAGCGGTTTGCCGACGAGGGTTTTTTGGAGCGCGGAGAGCAAACGTTCTTTGCGCAGCGGCTTGAGCAAGTAGTCGATGGCGTTGACTTCAAAAGCTTTGAGCGCGTGCTCTTCGAACGCGGAGGCGAAAATTATTGCCGGTGGTGTTGCCAGTTTTTGCGCGTGGCGCGCGACTTCGATGCCATCCATGCCCGGCATGCGGATGTCGAGCAGCATAATATCGACCGGGTTGTTTTGTAGAAATTTTAACGCGTCGGTGCCGTTCACCACTTCTCCCACCACGCTATGCGCAAACAGACCGCGACAGTCGTCGAGCAGATCACGCATACGGTTGCGCGCGGGGGCTTCGTCATCGACTATTAGTATGCTCGGTTCGCTCATATATATAGTATGGCTATTTTTGTTTGGTGTAAGGCAGGGTGATAGTGGCTTGGTAACTATTGCCGGTCACTTGGGTTTTCAGGCTGGCCTCCGCGTCAAAGTGCAATGACAAACGCTCGCGGATATTGCCCATCGCCATTTTGTTGCCGCTATGGTTAGACACTGCCTGCGAATACGGATTACGCAGCACGATGATGACTTGATTGTCCTTGTTACGATAAATATTCAGATTGATTTCGCCCGGCTCGCTCAGTGGCTCGATGCCGTGATAGACGGCGTTTTCCAGCAGCGGTTGCAATATCAGCGGCGGCACCATGGCATCGCCGGGCATTTTTTCTACATGCCAGGCGATTTGCAGACGATCGCCCAAGCGCAATTGTTCGAGATCGAGATACTGACGACACAAACGCACTTCGTCTTCCAGCCTGGTGAGATGTTTGTTATCGGCCATCAATACACGGAATAAATCGGCCATGTCTTCCAGCGCGCGCTCGGCACGCTGCGGTTCTTTGCGCACCAAGCTCAACACGGCGTTAATACTATTAAACAGAAAGTGCGGGCGGATGCGCGCTTGCAAGGCTTGCAGCCGCGCCTCACTCAATGCCGGGGACAGCGCCCGGTTGCGCATATTGAAATAGAGCAACACCGCGCCGGTCATGAGTATGCACAGCAGCCAATAACGTAGCGGATTGGCGGATTCTTTTTCTGTCAGTATCGGGCCGAAAAAAATAATCGTAGCGGTGACGATCAATAATTCCAGCAAAAAAACCAGCATGATGGAGGTGCGGTAATCGAGCTTTTGCATCGGGCGCCTCAAAGTGCAGAGCAAGCCAAGGCTTAATAACAACGCCGGCTGCACTAATAAAGAGTAATTCAAAATTTCCTGCCAGATGCCGTCAAGATCCGGGCTTTTCGCCAACGCGCCGCCGAAACACATAAGATTGACCAACACCAAAGTACGCAACAAGACGCCGAGATTGCAAAAATCCGGCAAGGTAATCAACGGCTGGTTTTGATGTAGACTGGCCACTATTATTCTTTCAACATTTTGTTTATTGCGAACCCGATGTGAACAGCAAAAAAATACCTCAAAACAAAACCTGGTCCGGTCGATTCGCCGAGCCCGTCACAGAATTGGTGAAACGGTACACTGCTTCGGTGGACTTCGACAAGCAATTAGCGGAATTCGATATCCAAGGCTCGCTCGCCCACGCGCGCATGTTAGCCGGCGCCAAGATTATCAGCAAAAAAGACCTGGCCGATATTGAACGCGGCATGAAAACCATTCTGGCAGAAATCCAGTCAGGTAGGTTTGTCTGGTCGCTCGAATGGGAAGACGTACATCTCAATATAGAAAAGCGCTTGACCGCGTTGGTCGGCGACGCGGGTAAACGTCTGCACACTGGGCGCTCGCGCAACGATCAAGTCGCGACCGACATCCGTTTATTTCTGCGTTTCGAGATTGATAATATTATTATATTAATCAATAGGTTACAATTATCCATTGTGGAACTCGCCGAACCGAATTGCGACACCATTATGCCCGGCTTTACCCATTTGCAAGTCGCGCAGCCGGTAAGTTTTGCGCATCACTTGATGGCGTATTACGAAATGTTGAAACGCGATGCGGCGCGCATGACTGATTGTCGCAAACGCGTGAACCAGTTGCCGCTCGGCGCAGCCGCATTGGCGGGCACCAGTTATCCGATTAACCGCTTGGCTGTCGCCAAAGAACTCGGTTTTGCCGGCGTGTGCGAAAACTCCCTTGATGCCGTGTCGGATCGGGACTTCGCCATAGAATTTACTGCCGCTGCTTCGATGGTCATGATGCACTTGTCTCGTCTGTCGGAAGAATTAATTTTGTGGATGAGCCCGCGCTTCGGTTTTATCGACATCGCCGACCGCTTTTGCACCGGCTCGTCCATCATGCCGCAGAAGAAAAACCCCGACGTAGCCGAGCTGGCGCGCGGTAAAACCGCGCGCGTGTATGGTCACTTGATGGCGCTACTGGCTTTGATGAAAGGCCAACCGCTGGCTTACAACAAAGATAATCAGGAAGACAAGGAGCCGCTGTTCGACACGGTGCAAACTTTGACAATGACGCTGACGATTTACGCCGACATGCTGCGCGGCATCACGGTCAACAAAGCGGCGATGGCCGACGCGGTCAAAGCCGGCTTCGCCACCGCGACCGATTTGGCCGATTATTTAGTGAAACTAGGTTTGCCTTTCCGCGATGCGCACGAAATAGTGGCGAAAGCAGTACGCCACGCGGAAAAAGCCGGCGTTGATCTGGCCGATTTGCCTTTGGCTGACTTGCAGAAATTTTCCAAATTGATCGGCAAAGACGTATTCAAGGTATTAAGCCCGCATGGTTCGCTCGCCAGCCGCGACCACATCGGCGGAACCGCGCCGAAACAAGTCAAGGCCGCCATCGCGCGGGCGCGGAAAAATCTAAGGATGAAGGATGAAGGATGAAGGATGAAAGCGGCAGGATGAGGGATGAGGGATGAGGGATGAGGGATGAGGGATGAAGGATGAGGGATGAGGGATGAATCATCTCGTCATTACCGCGCATAGGGGAATCCAGTAAAAACATAATGTTTTTCTCTGTGCCTCGGTGGTGAAGAGCCTGTAAATAAAATTGTGTAAGTGCCGAAGGCCTACTATTCTCTTGAAAGGAGAACACTATGCAAGGCACCACAATGGACCGCAAACAAATGCAG
>JAYVGF010000033.1:0-2023 GCA_043772415.1 Betaproteobacteria bacterium | reverse complement strand
GGATAGCGCATTGCCTACGCCCAAATTAATGCCGTCGCTGGAAAACACTGACATAAAAAGTAATGTTCCGTGCAAGACCCACACCAAAGGCACCAGCTTTAGCATGGGCAAATGCGCGGGTTTTGCGACTACCGCTGTATCGGCAACGCGCCAACTCGCACGCCAACCTAAAGCGGCCAACGCAGCGTAGAGCAATGCAGTGATAAAATACGTAATCGGGCTGTGCATGATGTCGTGATTGCGATAAGAACCAATAGTTTACAACATCTGCCTTTTTGCCTCACTAATAACGATGGGATGCTGAATGTTTGATAACTTAACCCAACGCCTCGGCGGCGTGATCAAAACCCTGCGCGGACAATCGCGCCTGACCGAAGACAATATCTCAGACGCGATGCGCGAAGTGCGCATGGCGCTGCTCGAAGCCGACGTCGCATTACCCGTCGTCAAAGATTTCATCGCGCGCGTGAGAGAAAAAGCGCTGGGCATTGACGTGCTGCACAGTCTCTCGCCCGGCCAAGAGTTAGTCGGCGTGGTGCATCGTGAATTGATCGAGATCATGGGCGGCGCGAATGAAGGCATTAACTTAGCGACAGTCCCACCCGCGATTATTCTCATGGCCGGTTTGCAAGGCTCGGGCAAAACCACCAGCAGCGGCAAGCTGGCGAAATTATTAAAAGAGCAAAAGAAAAAAGTCTTGCTGGTGAGTTGCGACGTGTATCGTCCCGCCGCTATCGAACAATTAAAATTACTCGCCAAACAACTCGACGTGGATTTTTTTGCGTCAGAAAAAACACAGAAGCCCATCGACATCGCCCTCGCCGCGCAGGACTACGCGAAAAAACATTTTCATGACGTGCTCATCGTCGATACCGCCGGACGGCTCGCGATAGATGAAGAAATGATGAATGAAATCAAACAGTTACATTCATCACTCAAACCCATAGAAACCTTGTTTGTGGTCGATGCGATGCAAGGCCAGGACGCAGTAAATGTCGCCAAAGCTTTCGGCGACGCGCTGCCCTTAACCGGCATCATCCTCACCAAACTCGACGGCGATTCGCGCGGCGGCGCGGCGCTGTCGGTGCGACACGTCACGCAAAAGCCGATCAAGTTTGTCGGCGTCAGCGAAAAACTCACAGGCCTCGAAGCCTTCCATCCCGAGCGCATGGCCTCGCGCATCCTCGGCATGGGCGACGTGTTATCGCTGATCGAACAAGCGCATCAAGGCATCGACAAAGCCGAAGCGGAAAAGCTCGCGCTGAAAATGAAAAAGGGCAAAGACTTCGACCTCGAAGATTTCAAAAGCCAATTACAACAAATGAAAAAAATGGGTGGCTTGAGTTCACTCATGGACAAACTCCCCGCGCAAATGGGCAAAATCGCCCAAGGCAATCCGCAAGTCGATGACAAAGCCCTGGGCAGAACCGAAGGCATCATCAACTCCATGACCAGACAAGAACGCCAATTCCCCGCCCTCATCAAAGCCACGCGCAAAAAACGCATCGCCGCCGGCGCAGGCGTGCAAGTGCAAGAAGTGAATCGCTTGTTAAATCAATTCGAACAAATGCAGAAAATGATGAAAAGCATGCAAAAAGGCGGCATGGCAAAAATGATGCGGGGGATGAAGGGGCGTTTTCCGGGGATGTAATTCCGTTTCGGAAAAAACAAAATGCCATCAGCCATCACTGATGGCATTTTAATTTCCGGCGCTCAAATTACTGAATAAAATTAGTCAATCTTTGCATGCTATTTTCTTTCTCCGCATTTACCGTGTATAGATCGTATATGTTTGCGCCATTTGGATTGGCCGCAGTTGTCTGGAAAACGTTGATATATGCGGATGCTACATCACCATTGAAAGAATACACACCTGCATATGAAATAGATAATGGGAATGTTCCGAGCGTATGCAATAAAGTATTGGTCGCAGGATCATACGACCTTAATGTCATAGGCGCATTATTTGCTCCCCATTCGGTTCGGAAAAGCTTTTTCATGAACGGCGTTCCAGACAAAAACG
>JAYVGF010000032.1:0-9974 GCA_043772415.1 Betaproteobacteria bacterium | reverse complement strand
CGGCGCGCGCATTCGGCCATGTCGGGGTTATCGTTGTCATCGCTTTCATCCAGCGCAAGGCGGCGTGCTTCCATGATGTTGGGTGTAATCAATGTCGCTTGCGGAATGATCATTTCGCGCATGGCGGAAATCATATCTTCATTGGACAATTCATCGCCGCGACCCGATGCAATCACCGGATCAAACACCAGCGGAATGTCAGGGTAATCGGCAACGACTTCGGCAATCGCTGCAATAGCTTCGGTGCTGCCGAGCAAGCCGAGCTTGAAGGCCGCGACGGGCATATCTTCCAGCACCGCACGCGCTTGGTCGGCCACCCATTCGGCGTCGAGGGGATAGACATCTTCCACGCCGACGGTATCTTGGATGGTGATGGCCGTGACGGCGGAAAGCGGATGGCAGCCCATGCTGGCAAGGGTCAGCACGTCAGCTTGCAGACCCGCGCCGCTGCTGGGGTCGGTGGCGGAAAAAACCAGCACTATGGGGGGGGCAGGAAACATGACAACCAATCTGGAAAAGTAGTCGAAAAGCTTGATTTATATAGCATTAACGCCGTATCATCTCGCTGTCGGTGAAGTAGGCGCGGGGCTGAAAAAAACCACCGGCAACCACAGCAACACCCCGCCTATATTCTAACGTAAAACGCCCTTCTCACCACCGAGCGCCTGAGCTAAATGAAGTACAAAACCTGGATGTGCCTGATTTGCGGCTTTATTTACGACGAAGAAGCTGGTTTGCCCGATGAAGGCATCGCACCGGGAACGCGCTGGGAAGAAGTACCGGTGAATTGGGTTTGCCCGGAATGCGGCGCGCGTAAAGAAGACTTTGAAATGATTGAAATTTAAGACAAATGTGAACTATTGCCTTGTTATCCACCGAACCACCGACTAATCTGAAAGCGGACTCACATCCGCTTTTGCTTGCGCCGACAGCCGTTTGTCGGCATGTTAGCGGGTCTTAAGGAATTTACTTCTATGAGCCAGTCCGTCCCGCTACAGAATAATTCAGCAGCATCCCCTCAAGGGCAAATTTTCGGAGGATTCGTGAACGAACCCAAGCCCCTGGCCGGTACCCGCATTATGGTTATAGACGACAGCAACACCATCCGTCGTAGCGCCGAAATATTCCTGCTGCAAGCCGGCTGCCAAGTGGTGCTCGCTGAAGACGGCTTCGATGCGCTGTCCAAAATTACCGATCATCAACCCGATCTGATATTCGTCGATATCATGATGCCGCGTCTCGACGGCTATCAGACCTGCGCGCTGATCAAAAAACACAGCAAATACCGCACTACGCCAGTCATCATGCTGTCGTCCAAAGACAGCGTGTTCGATCGCGCGCGCGGTCGCATGGTCGGCTCGGACGAATATTTGACCAAGCCGTTTACCAAAGAAAGTCTGCTGCGTGCCGTGCAAGACCATGTAACTCATATTAACAACGTAGCTTGAAGGAGAAGTAAAAGTGGCAATCAAGAAAATTTTAGTGGTGGATGATTCGGAAACCGAGCGCGCCTATTTGCACGACATACTGGCGAAAAAAGGTTTCAGTGTCATTTTGGCCAAGAGCGGCGAAGAGGGCGTGGAAAAATCCAAATCCGACAATCCCGACCTCATTATCATGGATGTGATCATGCCGGGACTGAACGGCTTCCAGGCCACACGCACCATCACGCGTGATGACGCGACCAAGCATATCCCGATTATTATTTGCACCACCAAAGGTCAAGAGACCGATAAAGTATGGGGCATGCGCCAGGGCGCAGTGGAATACATGGTCAAGCCGATTAAGGAAGCCGACCTGTTAGCGAAAATCAGCGCCATAGGCGGCTAGTCATGGCAGAAAAACCCAGTCTGCGCGAATATCAGGCTGCCTTTGCCGAGCGCTTAAAAGCCGCCTCCAATCAGGGGGCGTCTGCGTCTTCTATGTTGGGTTTTGTCGCAGGCGGAGAAAACTGGTTAGTCGAATTGCAGCGCGTATCGGAAGTATTGCCGGTTGCTGGGGTAGAGCCGGTGCCGTTGACGCAAGATTATTTTATCGGAGTGTGTAATGTACGCGGCAATCTTTACAGCGTCATCGACTTTACGCAGATGAACGAAAAACCAGCGGCAAAAGCCAGCGCGGAAAACCGCATACTTATTATTCCGAGTGATGCAATTCAGGGCGCGTCTATTTTAGTCACGCGCATGGCGGGTTTGCGCAACCCGGATACTTTCAAAAAAGAAGCGGCGCCGCGCGGAGCGAAACCATGGGTCGCGGCAGTGATGCGCGACGCCGAAGGCCAGCCTTGGTATTTGCTGAATATTGAGGCACTCACCCAGCACCCGAAATTCCTCGACGTTGCAGCCTGAGCAGTTAACGGCGCATTAAAAATATTCAATTTAATCAATATATTATAACTAGAGATTCAATTTGTCATGGCATTAAAATTATCCAGCAAAAGTACGGAAAAAGTGACCAAGGGAAATCCCAAAGGAATGTTTTCCGGCATGGACATCGGCCGCGCGTTCATCTTGATTGCGCTGTTATTTTTGGTGCCGGTAGCGTTGCTCATTTTTAATGCCAGCCAACAGAGCAATGCGGAACTCGGCTCCATCGCCAAAGAGCGTGAAGGCGTCAAATACCTTGGGCCCGTGCGCGAATTGTGGCGCGAATTGACTTTGCATCGCGGCATATTTAACCCGCTGTTGAATAATGACCCCGCAACCGTCGCCAAGCGTGAACCGATCCGTAAAAAAGTCGATGAACAATTGGCAAGCCTGACTAAAACCTTCACCAGCAAAGATCAAAGTCTGGACTTGGGCGTGGAAATAGATGCGGTGAATAGATACTGGCTGGATCTAAAAACCAATCTGGAAAAAATGGACGAGCCGGAAAGTTTTACCGCGCACAACAAAATGCTCGATCAGATCCAGGCCATGGCAGTGACTATAGCCGACAGCTCAACCTTGACCCTCGACACCTCGCTCGACAGTTATTATTTGCAAGAGACTTTTGTAAACCGCCTGCCCGCTTTGTTGACACAGGCTGGCGTTGCGCGCCGCCTGGCCGGTGAGGTGGCGGCAAAAAAAACCGTCACGCCCGAGGACCGGTTAACTTATACCAACCTGCAGCGCGTCATCCCGCTGCTCAGCGGCTCGGTGTTTGACGGTTACAAACGCGCGTTGGCTACCAATGAGGAATTGGCCAGCAATATCGGCGGCGAAGTTGGGCTGTTGAATTCGTCAGTGAAAAATATCGCCGAAGTGTTAAAAACGCGCCTTTTCGACGCGCCCAAAATTGATATTGCGCCTGACGAAGTGCGCGGCATGATCAATAAGGACGCCGATGCCATCTATGCCGTCGGCGATAAGACGCTGGTGCAGTTGGATGCGATCCTGGGTCAGCGTTATTCGGTCATTCAGAAAAAATTCTACGCAACATTAAGCGCGGCGGCGCTGGTTTCGCTCCTCGGCCTGGCGGGCTTGGCCTATTTGGCACGCGGCGCCATCCGCAATGCGAAAGCGCGCGAAGAACAATCCAAAAAAGCCGAAGCGGAAAACAAAAAAAACCAAGCCGCTATTTTGCAATTGCTCAATGAAATGGGCAGCTTGGCCGACGGCGACCTGACGGTCAAAGCGATGGTGACGGAAGACATTACCGGCGCGATTGCCGACTCGATGAATTACACCATTGAAGAATTGCGCGTCTTGGTGAAGGGCGTCAACGGCGCTTCCCAGCGCGTATCCGACCGTACTAATCTTGCCCAGCAAGTGTCCGAGCGTTTGCTTGATGCAACCGACCGGCAGTCGCGCGAGATCGAGGAAACCACGGCACAAGTGTTGCGCGTTGCCCAGTCGATTAACCAAGTGTCGGTCAATGCTGGCGAATCGGCAAAAGTGGCGCAGCGTTCGCTTGAGGCGTCGGAAAAAGGTGCTGGGGCGGTGCAAAACACCATTAAGGGCATGAACGAAATTCGTGAACAAATTCAAGAAACATCCAAGCGCATAAAGCGCCTCGGCGAATCTTCGCAGGAGATCGGCGAGATTGTGGAGTTGATTTCCGGCATTACCGAACAAACCAACGTATTGGCGCTTAACGCCGCTATTCAGGCAGCATCAGCGGGAGAAGCAGGGCGCGGATTTTCCGTCGTGGCCGAAGAAGTGCAGCGCCTGGCAGAACGTTCCGGTGAAGCGACCAAACAAATCGGCGCGATTGTGAAAACCATTCAGGCAGATACCCACGATGCGGTAGTCGCCATGGAAAAAAGTACCCAGGGAGTGGTCGAGGGCGCCAAGCTGTCCGATTCTGCCGGCCAGGCGCTCAGCGAAATTGGGCAAGTGTCCAAACAATTGGCTGCACTGATTCAGTCGATTTCTAAAGCAACGCAAGAGCAGGTGACTGCCACCAATACGGTGGCGAAAAATATGCGCGACATACTCACCATTACCAAGCAAACCACTGAAGGTACCAAAGAAACTGCTGACTCTGTGCTGGATCTGGCAGCTTTGGCGGGTGAACTGAAAGGATCGGTCTCCGGCTTCAAGCTTTAAGCTTGCCGCAGACTTATAATTTATGAGCGCATTGCATCAAGAATTCGATGTCGGCCTATTAGGCTGGGTCAAGTCTGAAATCGGCGTGGCGCTGACCAATGCCACGCAGAGCTTCGACCGCTTTTTGCAGGACCCGCTTGAAGGCGCGGCACTGCAACCGGCCAGCGCAAACTTGCATCAGGTCTCCGGCGCCTTGCAAATGATCGGACTCGACCCGGTCGCCCGCGTGTCCGAACAGGTGGAGGCTATCGCCAGCGGCTTGGCCAAACGTGAAATTAAAGGCTCGGCCGCGACGATCGATCTGTGTAAAAACGCGATGGTGGCGTTGGGCGATTATCTGGAAACTTTGCATGCTGGTGAATCCAGCGTGCCGCTGAAATTATTCCCCGTCTATCGCGAATTATGCAAAGTGCGCGGTGTTGAACAAGTTAGCGAAAGCGATTTGTTTTATCCTGATTTATCCGTGCAAGCGCCGGCGCTGATGCCCGGACCGCCGCTCAGTAAAACCGAACATTCTGAATTGATCCAAGACTGTCGTACGCAATTTGAAGCCGGTCTGCTTACCTGGTTGCGCCAACCCAACGAAGCGGCCGTGAAGCCGATGCGCGAAGCATTGCAGAAAATCGAGTTGGCACAGGCGAAATCGCCCAGCCGGGGTTTCTGGTGGATCGTCGGCGGCTTTCTTGACGTAATCGGCGCAGGCGATAATTCCCCGGCTGCCAAGCTGGCGTGTTCGCGCATCAATATGCAAATGAAACGCTTGGCCGATGGTTCGGATCAAGTTGCCGAGCGCCTGATACGCGATGTGCTGTTCGTGGTGGCGCGCGCCGAGCCGGTGAGTGCTCGCGTCAAAGAATTGCAATACGCCTATAAGCTGAAAGAATTATTGCCGCCGGCAGGAACGGCGACAACTTATACGCCGCCGAAAATCGAGCTGTCGTCGTTATTGCGCGACATGCGTGAGTTGTTGGCCGGTATGAAAGAAGCGTGGATTAAATTTACCTCGGGTAATAAGGTTTCGCTCGGCAGCTTTATCGAACAGTCGGCGCGCTTGCGCGGCTGGGCTGATAAGCAAGAAAACAAATCCTTGATCACGCTGGCTTTCAAGGTGAATTCCGTCGCCATGGAGCTGCAGCCACGCGACCAAGGCGTCAACGAGTCCGTGGCGCTCGAAGTGGCGACAGCTTTGTTGTTAATCGAAAAAGCAGTGGACGGACATGCCAAGCTCGGCGACGAATTCA
The DNA here is from genome assembly GCA_043772415.1 of Betaproteobacteria bacterium. Taxonomy (GTDB): domain Bacteria; phylum Pseudomonadota; class Gammaproteobacteria; order Burkholderiales; family JBEEJL01; genus JBEEJL01. The sequence goes on along the minus strand of JAYVGF010000032.1, from coordinate 4,204 downwards.
ATGCCCAGGCACCGAGCATGGTGGCGCGTCTTGACGCGGCCTTGGCCGGCAAACCTGCACCAGTGATCGAAAGCGGCAGCACTGATTTGCTCGACGACATTTCACGTAAGGCGCAGGAAAAGCTGGTGTTGTCGCAAGTGGGGCAGGAAATTCATAATAATCTGCATCACATCGAACAAGTGCTGGATGCTTACTTCCGCAACCCTTCTAAACGTCCGGCGCTCACCAGCTTGACGCCGTTTTTGAATCAGGTGCAAGGCGCGTTGTCGATGCTGGAACAAGGCGATGCGGCAGAGGTGGTCAAAGGCTTGCGTAGGCGAGTTGAGATGTTGGCAAAAGCCGATGCACCGGCATCGCATGAGGATACCGAAACCGTCGCCGAAGCGATGAGTGGATTAGGGCTGTATGTGACAGCCTTGCAACAAGGCCAGGCTAACCGCGAGCAAATTCTCGCGCCGGTGCTGGCGCGCCTAGCCTCAGGCAAACAATCTCTGGTGAAAGCGCCGGAAGCTCCCCCGCAGCGCATCGAAGACAGCGTTGAAAAACAAAAACAACAAATCGATGCGCTGTTTATTGAATGGCAACGCCAACCCGCCGATATTGCTACGCGTCAGCAATTACGTAACGCCGTCGCAGCTTTACAGCAAGACGCGGCCCTGGTGTCGGACAGTCAGCTTAAACAGAATGCCACCGCAGTGCTGGCCCAATTGGATCAGGCAAACCTTGATGTCGTAACCCTTGCGCAAACTGTCGCTGTTCTCAGCGGTAAGGCTGTGCAGATGCAGGAAACTTCCACGCAGGTTTCGCGCATGGTCAACGCGCCGAAAGCGGAAATCGATGCCGAGCTATTGGGAATCTTCCTCGAGGAAGCAGAGGAAGTCCTGGGCACCATTGAGCAGCAACTGAATGTGGTGCGCGTAGCGAATCAAAACAAGGATGCGCTGACCACTATCCGCCGCGCCTATCACACACTGAAAGGCAGCGGCCGCATGGTGGGCCTGACCGATTTGGGTGAAGTGGCGTGGCAGGTAGAAGAGGTGATGAACCAGTGGCTGCAGGAAGATAAGCCCGTCACGCCGGGGCTATTGCGTTTGATCGGGGATTCGCACCAATTGTTCGCTATATGGGTACAAAGCCTGAGCAAAACGGGTGCCGCGCAAGTCGATAGTGCCGGCCTGACGCTGATGGCGGAGCAACTCAAAGCCGGACAGGAACCTGCGGAAGCAGCGATACCTGTGCAGGAAAAAATGGTGCAAATCGGCGAACAGTTTTTGGCGCCCGGTTTTTTCGCGATTTTCCAGCGCGAAGCGGGCGAACATTTGCATACCCTTCGTTCTGAACTGGCTAAGTTGCGTGTTACCCCCTCGGCGAGTATCAGCCATGAATTCATGCGCGCGGCGCATACGCTGGCAGGTATATCGCATACGACAGGTTTCTCCGCCATCGCGGATCTCGGCACGGCGCTGGAAAGTAATCTGCATGATGGCCTCGAACATCCGACCGCTTACACCGCTAATCAGTTGCAAGTATTTGATCTCACCGTTGATCGGTTATCCGCGATGGTGGATGATATAAACCTGCGTCGCGCCCCGGAAGGTGCCCCGCAGCTTATCGGTCGTCTGAAGGCTCAACTAGAGGCGGTGCGTAGCGAACGTAATTCTCAAGAGTCCGCCGTGCAACGCTGGCAGGTGCCAGTGCATACGCCATTATCCACGCCGATACCCGATGTGCCGGATTTGCCAGCTACCCCGAATTTTGCCCGCTCCGATGTTACGCGGCCCAAACCGCCAGGCACGACTGCGACGAATATTGCTGCGGCAAGTTTTGCTGCAGCAAGTGCCGCAGCATTTATTGCAGCAAAGACCGATAAAGTGCCAGCTAGTGATATAAATAAGTCTTTAGCCAATGACGATCTAACTTCACCTATACCCGATATTCATCTCGATAAGACCCATCTTGCTTCACCGTTGCCGCCGCGTGCGACGCAGTTGAATCGCCCGCATGCGCTGGCCGAGCCCGATGATCGTCGTCAGATTGCTGATGATATAGATGCAGAATTGATTCCTATTTTTCTGGAAGAGGCCGCCGAGTTATTGCCAGAAGTGAATGAGGCTTGTCGCGCTTGGCGACTCAGTCCTGCTGAAAAATCTTTCGCTGGCGTATTGCGTCGCCATTTACATACCTTAAAAGGCGGCGCACGCATGACCGGCGCAATGCGTCTTGGTGAATTGGCGCATATACTGGAATCGCAAACGGTTGCGATGGAAAGTCAGGACGAGTTGAATCCAGCCAAGCTGGATGAATTGCAGCAAGGTATAGATCGTTTTAGCGCCTCTGTTGAACGGATGCAAAAAGGTGATTTTGCCGAGCCAGCTGAAGAAATCGTGGCTACGCCGGAGGCTGAAACGGCCGCTGCAATACAGGTGTTGGGCGCGATTGCCGCAGACGGATCTGTCCAGCAAGCGCAGTTGCGCGTGCGCGCCGATTTGATCGACCGCTTGGTGAATGATGCCGGTGAGCTGGCCATTTCGCGTTCGCGTATAGAAACAGAGTTAGTCGGCTTCAAGCAAGCCTTGACCGAGCTGACCGAAAACGTTTCGCGCTTGCGCACGCAATTGCGTGAATTGGAAATCCAGGCAGAAAGCCAGATTCAGTCCAGTGTTAGTTTGCAAGGCGCTTCTAAATTTGACCCCTTGGAACTCGATCGTTTTACGCGCATGCAGGAACTCACGCGCATCATGGCGGAGAGCGTGAACGACGTCGCTACCGTGCAACAGACGTTGCTCAAGAGCCTCGACGAAACCGACTCTGCATTGACACATCAGGCACGCCTCAACCGCGATTTGCAGCAAGAGTTGATGAGTGTGCGTACGGTGCCGCTGAATAATTTGGCCGATCGATTTTATCGTTTGGTACGCGTGACCGGCAAAGAGCTGGGCAAAAAAGCTAATCTGGAATTGCGTGGCGCGCGCGTGGAGCTGGACCGCAGCGTGATGGAAAAAATCATCGCACCGTTTGAGCATTTATTGCGCAACGCGATTTCGCATGGGTTGGAAATTCCGGAAGCGCGCGTGAAAGCCGGCAAAGCGGAAATCGGCGAGATTGTTCTTGATGCGAAAAGTCAGGGCAACGATATTTTACTCACCTTATCCGACGATGGCGCGGGTCTCGACTTTGCACGCATACACCAGCGTGCTGTGGAATTGAAATTACTTAAACCGGCACAGCGCGCTAGCGACGCGGAACTCACGCAACTGATTTTCCTGCCCGGTTTTTCCACCAGCACCGAAGTGACACAGCTGGCCGGCCGCGGCGTCGGCATGGATGTAGTTAAAAACGAAATCATGTCGCTCGGTGGCCGCATCGAAGTCAGCTCAACCCCAGGCAAAGGCACGACATTTATTATTACCTTGCCGCTGACGCTGGCGGTGACGCAAGCCTTGATGATCCAAACCAGTGGACGCTTGTTTGCCATTCCCGCAGTGATGGTAGAGCAGGTGCAGGAAATCCGCCCCGACAAATTAGCGATGCTCTTCTCTAAAGATCATTTTGACTGGCAAGGCCGTAGCTTCCCGTTGCACATGCTGTCCGGCTTGCTCGGTGAAGAAGCCAAGCCGTTATCCGGCTTGACCAAATATCCGTTGTTACTGCTCAAGAGCGGCGTGGCACAAGTCGCCGTGCTGGTCGATGAAATCATCGGCAACCGCGAAGTGGTGGTAAAAAATATCGGACCGCAACTGGCGCGCCTTGCCGGCGTATCCGGCGCAACGGTCATGGGTAACGGTAAAGTCGTATTGATTATTAATCCGGTAGAGTTGGCGCGTCGCCATGCGGCGCTCAAGGCACAGCCTGCCGCGCCGGTACTGGAAATGGCTAAACCTAAACGCGAGCCGCGCGTGATGGTGGTGGACGATTCGCTTACCGTGCGCAAAATTACCAGCCGTTTATTGGTTCGCGAAAACTATGAAGTGTTGACGGCAAAAGACGGCGTCGATGCGCTTCAGCAATTGCAGGAAGTGATTCCCGACGTGATGCTGCTCGATATCGAGATGCCGCGTATGGATGGTTTCGAGTTGGCGCGCAATATTCGCGCCGACAAAAAACTCGCCGGCATTCCCATCATCATGATCACCTCGCGCACGGCGGAAAAACATCGCAACTTCGCGCTCGAACTCGGCGTCAATGAATATTTAGGCAAGCCGTA
>JAYVGF010000031.1:0-4159 GCA_043772415.1 Betaproteobacteria bacterium | reverse complement strand
AAACCGAAAATGTATCACTTCACCGACGCCGGGCTGAAAAATGTCTGGCTGGTAAATGGCTTTAAAGAAAAAGATACGCCTTATGGTAAGGGCGTTGCGATTCAGGATGTAGCTGGACTGACAAAAGCTATTTGCCGTGCGCTGACAAAAAACCCGCAGCGTCTTACCGGCGTTGAGTTTCGTTATTTGCGTCTGCATTTGGAAATGTCGCAAAAATCGCTCGCAAAATATTTTGGCAATAGCGAGCAAAGCATCGCCATCTGGGAAAAAACTGGGCGTGTTCCCAAATGGGCGGATCATTTAATTCGTGTGGTGTGGATTGCGAAGGATGACGGTAATACTGCTATCAAACATGTGGTTGATCGCATCAACGATGTTGATCGTTTATTGAATCAGCGCATTGTTCTGCATGATACGAAAAGCGGATGGAAGTCGAAAATTGAAACTGAAGTTGTGGTTTAATGCTCTTCAAATAATTCAATATAATCAAATAGTTACAGTCGTGCCTTAATTCTGATTTCCCGCCTGCATCGGAATGACGGTGTAGCCGGAAATCTAATTCAAAAAAAACCGCGCCAGACATACATCTGGCGCGGTTTTATTTTTTACTGCCAAGAAATTAGTAACGAGGAATATTACTGCGCGCGTCCTTCTTTCCACGCTTGGATCAACTTCTCGTACGCGATGGTTTCGCCTTTGGGTTTTTCATTGGCGAGTTTTTTCCATGGCGCGGCGTTGTCGGTGAGAAATTTATTCGGATCGCCTTTCGGGTTGAGTTTGGGCGGGCACTTGGCCATGCCCGCGCGTTCCAACCGTCCGAGCACTTGATCCATTTCTTCCGCCAAGTTATCCATCGCGGCTTGTGGTGTTTTCTCACCAGTCACTGCGACGGCGACGTTCTTCCACCACAACTGCGCGAGCTTGGGGTAGTCGGGCACGTTGTTGCCGGTTGGCGTCCACGCTACGCGCGCAGGGCTGCGGTAGAACTCGATCAGCCCGCCGTATTTGTTGGCGTTTTTGGTGAAGTAATCATGCTGGATGTCGCTCTCGCGGATGAAGGTTAAGCCGGTGATGGATTTTTTCAGCGACGTGGTTTTCGAGGTGATGAATTGCGCGTACAACCACGCTGCCGCCGTTTTGTTGGCGTCATGATCTTTGAAGAAGGTCCATGAGCCGACGTCTTGATAACCGTTTTGCATGCCGGATTTCCAATACGGTCCGTGCGGTCCCGGTGCCATGCGCCACTTGGGTGAGCCGTCGGCATTCACCACCGGCAATCCCGCTTTGGTCATATCGGCTGTGAACGCGGTGTACCAGAAAATCTGCTGCGCGATTTGGCCTTGCGCGGGAACCGGCCCGGCTTCGCCGAAGGTCATGCCGCTGGCTTCTTTCGGCGCGTAGGCTTTCATCCAATCGACATACTTGGTCAACGCGTACACCGCTGCCGGTGAGTTGGTCGCGCCACCGCGTGAAACCGATGCACCGACTGGCGTGCATTTATCTGCCGCGACGCGGATGCCCCATTCATCTACCGGTAAGCCATTCGGAATGCCTTTGTCGGCAGTACCGGCCATCGACAGCCACGCGTCGGTGAAACGCCAGCCGAGCGACGGATCTTTTTTGCCGTAATCCATGTGGCCGTAGATCGGTTTGCCGTCGATAGATTTTACATCATTGGTAAAGAAGGCGGCGATGTCTTCATACGCCGACCAGTTTTGCGGCACGCCTAAATCGTAGCCGTACTTGGCTTTGAATTTATCCTGCAAATCTTTTTTGGCAAACAAGTCGGCACGGAACCAATACAGGTTGGCGAATTGCTGATCGGGCAATTGATACAGCTTGCCGTCTGGCGCCGTGGTGAAACTGGTGCCGATAAAATCCTTGATATCGAGATCGGGGTTGGTCCACTCCTTGCCCGATTCCTTCATGTAATCGGACAGCGGCAATATTTTGCCGTAACGATAATGGGTGCCGATCAAATCGGAATCGGAAATCCAGCCGTCGTAAATCGATTTGCCCGATTGCATCGAAGTTTGCAGCTTCTCCACCACGTCGCCTTCCTGAATCAAATCGTGTTTGACTTTAATGCCAGTGATTTCTTCAAACGCTTTGGCCAAGGTCTTGGATTCGTATTCATGCGTGGTGATGGTTTCCGATACCACGCTCACTTCTTTGATACCTTTGGCCTGCAGTTTTTTCGCGGCATCCATAAACCATTTCATTTCCGCCATCTGCTTGTCTTTGCTCAAGCTCGATGGTTGGAATTCGGCGTCTATCCACTTCTTTGCTTCCGCTTCACCTGCCCAAGCCCCGTGACCGTAAACCATAGCGGCGGCAGCGAAGGCGATTGCTTTGAGTCGCATTTTCATTTCGTCTCTCCTTTAACACTCCTCCCGCTGATGGAATTACAAAAGCGATAGCCCGGGGAAGAAATAGCTACCTCTCTTTTTTACACTTTGGTAAAAACTTTTTTACCCCTTGCGCATAATGAATCCAAGCAACAACATCGACGCGACAAAGCCAAACCATATCGAAGGCTCGGCTTCCAGCGACAGCCAAGTCATCACTTTGCCGGAAATACCAATCCAAATCAGGTTCACAAAAGCCGCCGTGAGCAAGCCGATAAATAACCTGTCGCCGCGCGTGGTGGGGATTGGCAACCAACCTTTACGCATTATTGTCGGGCTGTTTATTTCCCATATTGTCATGCCAATGATCATCAACACGATGCAGGAAAAAAATATCACCACCGGCGTGGTCCAGACCATCCATTCAAACATGCTGACCTCCGCTCATTACACCCGCCCCATCGCAAAACCTTTGGCGATGTAGTGGCGCACAAACCAGATCACGATCACTCCGGGCACGATGGTCAACACACCCGCAGCCGCCAACACGCCCCAATCCATGCCCGATGCCGACACGGTGCGCGTCATGGTGGCGACGATGGGCTTGGCATTCACGCTTGTGAGTGTGCGCGCGAGCAAGAGTTCCACCCAGCTGAACATGAAACAGAAAAATGCCGCGACGCCGATGCCGGCTTTAATCAGCGGAACAAAAATAGGGAGAAAAAAACGCGGGAAACTATAGCCGTCAATATACGCCGTCTCGTCAATCTCGCGCGGAATGCCGGACATAAAGCCTTCGAGGATCCACACCGCCAGCGGCACATTGAACACCAAATGCGCCAGCGCTACGGCGATATGCGTATCCATCAAGCCGACGCTGGAATACAGCTGGAAAAACGGCAACAGGAAAATCGCTGGTGGCGTCATGCGATTAGTCAGCAGCCAGAAGAACACATGCTTGTCGCCGAGAAAAGAATAACGCGAAAACGCATAGGCAGCGGGCAAGGCCACCATCAAGGAAATGGTCGTGTTGATCGCTACGTAAATCATCGAATTGATATAGCCGGAATACCACGACGCATCGGTGAAAATAGTGATGTAGTGTTTCAGGGTAAAAGTCTGCGGCCACAAGGAAAAAGTGCTGAGTATTTCTTCGTTGGTTTTGAACGACATATTCACCATCCAGTAAATCGGCAGGATGGCGAAAAATAAATACAGCACCAGCAACACGGAACGCTTTTGGAACGGCGCTTTAGCCATGTGCGCCTCCTTGGGCGTCTGAGGTGCCGACGCGCTGCATCCAGTTATAAAGAATAAAACACAGCAACAAAATGATTAAAAAATAAATAATGGAGAAAGCCGCCGCCGGCCCAAGATCGAATTGGCCGACGGCCTTTTGCGTCAGGTATTGCGACAAAAACGTCGTCGCATTGCCCGGCCCGCCGCCGGTCAACACAAACGGCTCGGTGTAAATCATGAAGCTGTCCATGAAGCGCAGCAGCACGGCGATCATCAACACGCCGCGCATTTTGGGTAACTGGATATAGCGGAACACGGCCATCTTAGATGCGCCGTCTATCTGCGCCGCCTGATAATAAGCATCTGGTATCGCGCGCAAACCGGCGTAACACAAAAGCGCCACTAGCGGCGTCCAATGCCATACGTCCATCAGCAATACTGTCAACCACGCGTCGAGCGCGTTGCCGGTGTAGCTGTAATTAAAACCGAGCTTGGTCAGCGCCGCGCCGAATAAACCAATATCGCTGCGGCCGAAAATTTGCCAGATGGTGCCGACTACGTTCCAGGGTATC
>JAYVGF010000030.1:0-13033 GCA_043772415.1 Betaproteobacteria bacterium | reverse complement strand
TCGTTGTCGCCTCGATTAAAATCGTCGGTATTCGGTATGCCGGTCTGCGCGGCGGCTTCACGAAAAGTTTCCAGTAATTCCCACGACAAGCGTTGTTGTTCCACGCGCCATTCGCCGCTCGCGCCGTGCAGGTCGTCGGCGCCTTTGTAATAATTTTCCGAGCGTATGAAGATCGGCAACACATCGTCCCAGCCCCAGCCTTCATTGCCCAAAGATTTCCAGCGGTCATAATCGTATTTTTGCCCGCGCATATATATCATCGCGTTAATCGACGAGCTGCCGCCGAGCACGCGTCCGCGCGCGTAACCGATGGCGCGACCATTCAGGCCCGGTTGATTTTCCGTTTTGTAACACCAGTCGGTGCGCGGATTGCCGATGCAATATAGATAGCCGACGGGAATGTGGATCCAGATCCAATCGTCTTTGCCGCCCGCTTCGAGCAACAAGACTTTTATGTCCGGGTCGGCCGATAAGCGATTGGCCAACACGCAGCCAGCCGTGCCTGCGCCGATAATAATGTAATCAAACGTTCCAGTAGATGTCATAAATTATTCAATATAATCAATTAGTTATCTCTTCATGGTCAATTGACCACTTACAGATAATTGCAAATTGACACGGCCGCTTTCAATAGGCATCGCTTCGCCGCCATCCATTTTCGCCATGCTTGGAGCGCGTACCATCATTTGTTGCGCGCCTTGCACTTGTACGCTGCCGAGCGTGATTTCGCGCACGACGAAATCTTTATAGCCTAGCGATTTCACCGCGGCCTTGGCTTTTTGTTGCATGGCTGCGATGCCGCGCTCAATCAGCCCTTGCTCTTCCGCTGCTTTTAATTCCGGCGACAACTCAAACGAGTTTTGTGCGATTTGCAGGGTCGTAGAAAGTTTGCCCGCCAGCTTACCCAGCGAGCCGAAGTCTTTCGATTTCAAAATCATTTCTGCGCGCACGTGCCAGCCGGTGCGCTGGCCTTTGTTGTTATAAATTTGCGTGGTGTTGTAGCCGCCCGATGACGCTTGTACGCCGGGCGTGGCTTTGGCATCGGCCATTGCTTTGGCCAGTATCTGGTTGGTTTCCGACGTCAGCGCGGCAGTATCGGTGCCTTCTTTATCCACGGCCATCACGATCACTGCCAGGTCCGGCGTGACTTGGGTGGTGACGGATGATTCGAGATTCAAGCCATCGACCAGCAAGACCGGTTTTTCCATCGGCGGTTGTTGTGCCAATGCGCTCAAAGACAGCAATGCGGCAAAAAAGCCCATCAGCAAAAAATTAATACGATTCATAACCGTCTCCGAAAAGGTGATGGCGTATTGTAATGGATAGCGGGCAATAAAAAAGCCCGGACAGGCCGGGCTAAAGGGAGAACAACATGAAATGGGTCAAATATGGCGCAGATGGGAAGCTAAAGCGCGTCGGCGCGTTGCGTAAATATGGGCTGCTGGATTCTTCGGCTGAAACGTGGCCAAGTCGTGATATTGCGCCTGAGGCAAATTATGTTGCAACGCGAACTGCTCGCGCGACAGGCCGCGGTGCGGGTCTCCTTGTTTCGGCTTAGTCAACCGTGCCAGCAAGAAAATGGTGGCTAAAATAAACGGGAAACCGAGAAACTCCGCCGCAGGCAAAAAGCCGCGCGGATAAAGCGTGATGGCGGTCAGCAGGATCGCCAACATGGTTGCCCAAGCAATTGCCAGTACGCCGGTATTGAAATTTTTATCTCGTTCCATGCTTTCAATATAGCAGGGAATAGAAAAATCACAGTGAACTAGTTCTCAGTTTTGCCTGAGTTTGCATTTACTTGAGGCAGCAAGCCGGCCTGGGCAAGCAGGGCGTTTACCAGGGACGATTCACGCTTGTAAAAGCCTTCGGTGTGGAAAGTCTCGGGCAGTTGATACATTTCGTAATCGAGGTGATGGCAAAGCTCATGGATCAAAGTGCGCAAGGATGTTTTGAACGCTACGACTTTTTTTAACTCGGCGGTACGCATCCATACGGAAATCAGTGAGGCCTTATTTTCTCCCGGTTGATATAGACCGTGCAATTCGCCGGTGTGGCCTTTCGGTCGGGTGGCCAATATTTTTACTTCCAGCGGCGGCACTTTGTAGCCTGTAGCTAATTGCGTAATCAAGTATGAAGAAATTTTTTGTACGCTACTGCGCTTATCTTCGAGCAAGGATAATTGCAGTTGACGGACCAACTCGCTGGCATCCAAGCCTTCGGGAATCGCCAGTATTTCGATCGCATCACTTTTGCGATAAGTACGCTTACGCGCGGTGCTGAGTCGGTGGTAATAATCAAACGGCCTACGCAATCTCGTGAATAACCATAAAACATTACGGGGAGTAGGGACGTAAAGTGTAGCGGAAATAAATATGTTATAAGTATTTCCCCGTTCTTGCGAATAAACATTTCCCCGCCACTCATCAGGAGCCACCATGAAACTATATTATTCCCCCGCTGCATGTTCACTCGCTTCGCACATTGCGCTAAAAGAAGTGGGCTTGCCGTTTACCATTGAAAAAGTCGATCTGGCCAGTCACAAAACGGCGGGCGGCGAAGATTTTTATCAAATCACTTCCAAGGGTTATGTGCCGGCAGTGAAACTCGATGATGGCAGTATGTTGACTGAAGGCGGCGCGATTTTGCAGTATATTGCCGATCAAAAACCCGAGTCCGGTCTCGCACCGAAGAACGGCACCATGGAGCGTTATCGTTTGCAGGAATGGCTGACGTTTATCGGCACTGAAGTTCACAAGCCGATGGGTTCATTTTTTAATAAGGCATTAAACGAAGACACCAAAAAAGCCACCGCCACTGTGCTGGGCAAGCGGCTCGATTATGTGGATAGCGAGCTTAAGGGCAAACAATATTTAATGGGCGATCAATTTACCGTAGCCGATGCGTATTTATTTACCGTCACCAACTGGGGCAATTTTGTCGGCTTCGATTTAGGCGCGCGCGAAAATCTCAAAGCCTATATGGGGCGCGTCGCCGCACGCCCGCAAGTGCAAGCCGCATTGAAGGCTGAAGGGCTTGTAAAGTAACTATTTGATTATATTGAATATTTTAAGCCGCCTATGGGCGGCCTTTTTTTTTGCGGCACGAACACTACTGCGCTGCGCGCAGGCATGACAAAATCGCCCTCGATGGCGATGTATTCGGCCGATAGCGCGATGCATTTGTCTGCCGCAGACGGGGCGCGATGGACTGGATGCAAAACAAATTATTTATTTTGCAATTCAGCGGTGCGAATATCGTGCGCGGCGTTGCCCGCGTTGATGAAATAAACCAATTCGGAAAATCCCGCGTCAGGATGATTCTTACCGTCAAGATGACCGACGATGAGTGTTGGTTCCTGCGTCGCACCGGTGTTATAAAATTTCAGGCGTGATTTGATTTCCTCGGTGTTATGCAATCTGAACGTAACCGATAAGGTGAATTATGTCGATTAACATGCGGCGCAATTCGCAAGCCTCTCACGCGCCCTACGAGTCCTGAGCTTAGCAGCGCCAGTTTATAAGCCACAAACCGTGTTGTTTAACTCATTGATTTAATTAAATATTTTTCGATGGCGGCTCTCCAAAACAAACTTCAAGGTAATTTGCTAATTGACAAGGCAATAAATTATGTACATCATAATGTACATATAAGTACAGGAGTAATTATGAAAGATGCCACCTTCACTGAATTTCGCAATAACGCAAAAAACTATTTCGACGCTGTCGAAGCGGGCGATACCGTTCGCGTGTTCCGTAACGGCAAACCGATCGCCGAAATTGTGCCCATCCGTTCTGGGATTCCCTCATGGAAAAAACAAACGACACCGCTCACGGTTAAAGGAATATCGTTGAGCCGAGAGATACTGAGCGATAGGGATGAATCTGCTTGAAAGTGTTTCTCGATACTTCGGCTTTTGCGAAGCGCTATGTTGCAGAGCAAAGTTCAGATAAGGTCATGGCCTTATGCCTCAAGGCAGATAGTCTCGTCGTAAGTGTCATATGCCTGGTGGAGCTAGTCTCAACCTTGTCTCGCCTAGTGCGGGAAAAGAAAATCAACAAAACAAAATACCGAAAGCTGAAGGCAGAAGCGATGGCAGATCTGAAGGATGTCGATGTCTGTCAGATGACACAAGAAGTTCAAATCTCAGTTATGTCGTTGTTGGAATCGTATCCTCTGAGAGCAATGGACGCCATACATGTAGCCTGCGCACTGAACGTAAAACCTGACGTCTTTGTTTCTGCGGATCGTCGCCAACTTGCCGCAGCTCGCAAGGCTGGGTTGAAAATTGTTGACGTAGCTTAAGGCATGTAACTGGTGGGACCAGTTACTACATTCCTTGCAGGTCTATAATTTAGAAACTTAGAATGTAGATACAAACAGTAGAGTGCACGGCCATAAGGACGACGGAGTTGCACGTACTGCGGAGCTCAAGAATTTTAACGGCGAATGTAGAGTGTTGGTTTGCCCGCCTTAGACGGCAATCTGCCGGTACAACGCCAGATATTTTTCCGCGCTGGTTTGCCAGCCGAATGATTGTTGCATCGCGCGGGTTGTCACCGTAGTCCAATCGTCCGGGCGCGCATACAAAGTGAAAGCGCGGCGCAGTGCGCTGCTAAATCCTTGGTTAGAAAAATCGTCGAATACAAAACCGTTTGCCTTGCGGCCTGCCAGGTCTTCCAGTGTGCAGTCCACCACCGTATCGGCTAGGCCGCCGACTCGGCGCACCAGCGGCAGGCTGCCGTATTTGAGTCCGTACATTTGCGTTAATCCGCAAGGCTCAAAGCGCGAAGGCACGAGGGTTACGTCAGTCGCGGCGAAGATGCGGTGGGCCAGCGCTTCGTCGTAACCCAGCCACACCGCTATGGCCTGCGGATGACGCTCGGCTTGTTCGCGCAGGGCGTTTTCCAGCGCGCTTTCGCCACTTCCCAACACGACTAACTGGCCACCGAGGGCAATCAATTCGTCAATCGCGGCGATCACGAGGTGCAGGCCTTTTTGCTCTGTTAGCCGACTCACCACCCCGAACAATGGGGCCTGACTAATTACGGCCAATCCCATCTCCTGTTGCAGCGCCGCTTTGCAGCGGGCTTTACCGCCGAGCTTCACGGCGTCGTAGGTATAGGGAATCAACTTATCCGTGGTGGGGTTCCATACTGTTTCGTCCACGGCGTTGAGAATGCCTGACAACACGTTGTTGCGCGCGCGCAGCAGGCCATCGAGTCCGCAGCCTTGCTCCGGCGTTTGAATTTCCATTGCGTAAGTGGGGCTGACGGTAGTGATGCGGTCGGCGTAGAACAGTCCCGCTTTCATGAACGATACCTGCCCGTAAAACTCCAGCCCATCTAACGCATATGACGAATCAGGCAGGCCTAGCTCGGTAAAATGTTTTGCTTCAAATAAACCTTGGTAAGCAAGATTGTGCACGGTATAGACGCTGCCTACTCGTTGCGCTTCCCGTTCACGCGAGAAGGCGAGATAAGCCGGTGCCAGCGCGGCATGCCAGTCATGGCTGTGCACCACTTGCGGTTGCCATTGCGCATCCATGCCTTGCGCCAACTGCGCTGCCATCCAGCCGAGCAAAGCAAAGCGACGGTGGTTGTCGGCATAGGGTTTATGCTCGGCGTCTGTGTAGGGGTTTCCGCCTCGCGCGTACATTGCTGGTGCATCGATCACATAGGCCTGCATGCCTAGGGCGGCGAGGCGACCGTGGCGCAATGTTACGGAGTCGCCCCACGGCGTTACGCGCGTTTCCAATACCTTTGCGTCTTGCAAATCCTGCAATATCGGCGCAAAGCCCGGCAGCAACAAACGTACATCACAACCCGCCGCCGTGAGCGCCGCAGGCAATGCTCCGGCGATATCGGCCAGCCCGCCAGTCTTGAGCAACGGAAAAATCTCGGCGCTGACTTGAAGGACTTTCATCGTGCTACAAGTTTCGCAACATTTCTTTGGTGATCAATACCACGCCGTTTTCGGTGCGCTCGAAACGTTGCGCGTCCAGTTCCGCGTCTTCCCCAACCACCAAGCCCTCGGGCAGCACGCAACCGCGATCCACCACCACGCGGCGCAAGCGGCAATGCCGATTTACTGTTACGTTGGGCAGCAGCACTGCATACTCGACGTGGCAAAACGAATCGACGCGAACTTCCGAGAACAGCACCGTATGCGCGACGTAAGAGCCCGACACCACGCAGCCGCCGGAAATTAAGGTGTTGACTGTCACGCCGGTAGCGCCGTTGATGTCGGGCACGAATTTGGCTGGCGGCAGTTGGCGCTGATAAGTCCAGATCGGCCAGTCGGTGTCATAAATATCCAGCTCCGGTATGGTGGAGGCAAGGTCGAGGTTGGCGGCCCAGAAGGCGTCGATGGTACCCACATCGCGCCAATAATGCGCCGCTGTATCCGTGCGCGATACGCAGCTCATGCTGAACGGGTGGGCAAGAGCCCGACCTTCAGCCACGCAGCGGGGAATCACATCCTTGCCGAAGTCGTGGCTGGAGTCGGGGTTGGCGAGATCCTCCTCAAGCAATTGATACAAATATTCGGCATCAAAAACGTATATGCCCATGCTGGCCAGCGACATTTCAGGCTTGTCGGGCATAGCGGGCGGATCTGCTGGCTTTTCCACGAAAGCCGTGATCAGGCGGTCTGGCCCAACGGCCATCACACCGAAGCCGCTGGCTTCCGCGCGCGGCACTTCGATGCAACCTACGGTGCAGCCCGCGCCGTGCGCCACGTGGTCCTCAACCATCATCGAGTAATCCATTTTGTAGATGTGATCGCCAGCCAAAACGACGATATATTCCGGGTTGCTGGATCGGATGATGTCGATGTTCTGAAAAATCGCGTCCGCCGTCCCACGGTACCAATGTTGTTCCCCGGCTCGTTGCTGCGCCGGGAGCAAATCCACCATTTCATTCAGCTCGGCGCGCAAAAAACTCCAGCCGCGCTGCAAGTGGCGCATGAGCGAATGCGACTTATATTGCGTCAGCACCGCCATGCGGCGGATGCCGGAATTAAGGCAATTGGATAAAGTAAAATCAATGATGCGGAATTTTCCGCCAAAATACACGGCAGGTTTAGCGCGGCCGTTGGTCAACTGCTTGAGGCGCGAGCCGCGTCCGCCGGCCAATATCAGGGCCACAGTACGACGCATCAGCTGGTGGGATGGTTGGTTTTTTTTATGGCTTGCGTGGGCACGTTCTGCTTGCATGGCTTGTATCCCTTTATTATGCGTTTACGTTGTCGAGCCAGTTTTATTTATTATATTTACGATCGAACGATAGTTTTGAGCCGCTTAGTGACGATCATTTTGCCTTCGACAATTGTGCTCAATAGCGGGCCAATACACAATCCTTAATTATTCTGCGCACAAGGCGTTATCGGCCAGCCCTTTGGATTAACATTACTTACCGCAATGCAATATAAATTTGTAACCAACCAAAATATTATCGAGCTTACTTCGGTAACGTCCCAGGCGATGCTCTGCCAGATGTGGCTGCGATAAGACTCAACACCCGCGCCGGTTCATCGCCTATCATGTCCCAGGTAAATCGCCATGACCAGTTGTGGTCGCCGACGGTGCCGGGGACGTTCATGCGATGCGCGGAGCTGAGTCCTAAAATATCCTGTAATGGAAATACCGCAATGCGCGCGACGGAGTTGCTGGCGCTGCGGATCATGGCCCAGTGGATGTTATCGTTGTTGGCGGCTAAATAGGTGCCGGCGAATTGGCGTTCGCGTTCCGGTGCGTGGTTCCACCAGCCGCGCGCGGTATCGTTGTCGTGCGTGCCGCTGTACACGACGCAATCGGGCGTGTATTTGTGCGGCAGGAATTCATGTGTGCCGTCGCCGCCGAAGCCGAATTGCAATATCTTCATGCCGGGGAAGCCGCATTGGTCGCGCAGTTCGATTACGTCTGGCGTGATGAGGCCCAAGTCTTCCGCGATGATGGGTAAGTCGCCGAGTTTTTTGCTGATGGCGTCGAATAATTTTTTGCCCGGCGCATCGACCCACTTGCCTTCGGTGGCGTCGGGGCAGGTCGAGAGGATTTCCCAATAGCCGGCGAAGCCGCGAAAGTGGTCGATGCGGAATACGTCGGCTTGGTCGAGCGCGCGGCGCACGCGGTCTGTCCACCAGGAAAAGTTTTCTTGCTCCATCAAGTCCCAGCGGTAGAGCGGGTTGCCCCAGCGCTGTCCGAGCGGCGCCATGTTGTCGGGCGGTACCCCTGCGACCACTGTGCATTGAAAATTGTCATCGAGATAATAAAGATCAGGCCGCGCCCAGCAGTCGGCGCTGTGATGCGCGATGAAAATCGGTAAATCGCCCATGATCGATACGCCGCGTTGGTTAGCGTAAGTTTTAATTTTTTTTAGTTGCGTATCAAAACACCATTGCACAAATTCCCAAAAATTGATTTCTTCGGCGTGGGTTTTGCGCGCGGCATCCAGCGTCGCGGCTTCGCGCTTGGCTTGCGCTTTCGGCCATTCCCACCACGGCTTGCCTCCGTTCGCCGTTTCCAGCGCCATGAATAAGCCGTAGTCGTTCAGCCAATAGGCTTGGTGCTGTTTCCAATCAGCAAAGTTTTGTATTTGCACAGCCGTCGCGCGCGCGAAAAATCCTGCAGCGGCCTTGCGTAATTGTTCGATGCGAAACGGAATCACTTGGCCGAAATGGACTTGATGCGCGTCGAATTTTTCTTTCGGCAGTGTGTGTGTTTCCAGCCAGTTCGCCTCGATTAAAGGTTCGAGCTCGACCATCAGCGGGCTACCGGCAAACGCGGACACGCTTTGGTACGGCGAGTTGCCGGGGCCTATTGGTGTGGTCGGCAATAATTGCCAGATGCTTTGTTTGGCCGAGACTAACCAATCTACAAAATGAAATGCGGATGGACCGAGATCGCCAATGCCGTAAGGACTGGGCAAAGAAGTGACGTGGAGTAATACACCTGCGCTGCGTTGTTTGAGTATGTTCATCGTTTTGAAAAAAATGAATTAAATCAAATTGTTATAGTAAATAGCGCGAGAGACTTTTGCGGTATGGTTAATTGGTTGTTGGCGACTATGCGTAAATTATTTTGCGTGTTGCCGCTGCTATCAAAAGCCAAAGCCCAATCGCCCGTGGGCAAAATGTAGTGTATTGATTCAAGCGTAGGATTAAAACATATCAGGATTTTCTCGGCGCCTATCCATTTTTTATCAGTCAATTTTTTTTCCATCGGCGCAGAGAGCAAACAGAAAAATGCATGATCCGTCGCGCCATGCCAATCATCGACTTGCATCGATTTACCGTCCGGCCTGAACCAATGCACGCAGGCTTGCTGCGCTTTAGTTTCGCCGCTGGAAAACCAATCATCATGATGCAGCAATGAATGCTCGCGCCGAAGTTTCAATGCACTGGCGACGAAATCGCGCAGATGATGATTCGTCGTTGTCCAATCCAGCCAGCCGGTTTCATTGTCCTGACAATAGGCGTTGTTGTTGCCTTGTTGGCTGTTGCCGATTTCGTCGCCTGCGCAAAGCATCGGGGTGCCTTGGGCGAAGATCAGCGTGGCCAACATCGCACGCTGTACGCGGCTGCGCAAGGCATTGATCGCTGCGTTATCAGTCGTGCCTTCGATGCCGAAGTTTTCGCATAGCTCGTTGTCGCGTCCGTCGCGATTGTCTTCGCCGTTTTTGTGATTGTACTTTTGGCCGTAGCTGACGGTGTCGGCCAAGGTAAAGCCATCATGCACGCTGACGAAGTTGATCGACGCCGTCGGGCCGCGATGACTGTGGTGGAACACGTCGTTAGACGCCATAAAGCGCCGCGCAAAAATGCCGCGCGTCACATTATTGTGTAACCAATAGCGGCGCACAACGTCGCGGAATTTATCATTCCATTCCAAAAACCGCCCGGGAAAATGGCCGAGCTGATAACCGTTTGGTCCCGCGTCCCACGGCTCGGCGATTAGATGCACCGAGGATAAAATCGGGTCCTGATGTAGCGCGGTGAAAAACGCCGCATGGGCATCGTAGCCATGTTGCGTGCGGCCGAGCACGGGCGCGAGATCGAAGCGGAAACCATCAACGCCCATTTCTTCCACCCAAAAACGCAAGGAGTCGAGCACGAATTGCGTCACACGCGGATGCGCGACGTTCAGCGCATTGCCGCATCCGCTGAAATTTTCGTAGCGACTTTTGTCGTCAGGCCGCAAGTGATACCAGCTGGCATTATCGAGGCCACGAAAACTTAATGTCGGGCCCGATTCATTGCCTTCCGGTGTGTGGTTATAGACTACGTCGAGCACGACTTCGATACCGTGCGCATGCAAAGCGGACACCATGTCGCGGAACTCAACGCGCACGGCGGTCGGGTCATTCGGCGTACAAGATAAGCGCGGACTCGGCGCAAAAAATCCCAATGTGTTGTAACCCCAATAATTGGTCAGGCCAGTTTTCGCCAGGTGCGGCTCGTCGAGACAATAGTGAACTGGCAGTAAAGATAAAGTCGTCACACCTAGTGATTTGAAATGCGCGATGGCAACCGGATGGGCGAGGGCGGCGTAAGTGCCGCGAATGCCGGCGGGAATTTCCGCCATCGTCATGGAAAAACCTTTGACGTGCATTTCATACAACACGACATCTCTAGCAGGAATTCGCGGCGCAGCGGCGCGAGGCATTTTTTCAAATGCTGCAGGCACGCGCGCTTTCAGCGCATGATGACTATTGTCGCGCACATCAAAAGAATGCGTGCCGTCAGCGTGTTGCAGTACATAGCCATGATGCTCGTCACGCCAGGAAAAATGGCCGACGATTTCGAGTGCATACGGGTCGAGCAATAAATTATTGGCGTTGAAGCGATGGCCCGCAGCGGGATCGTGAGGGCCGTGCGCGCGTAAGCCATACACCAGGCCGGCTCCCAGATTCGGCAAGAAGGCGTGATACACGCCATCATGCGGGCCGTGCAAATCGTAGCGGCGAATTTCATGTTCACCGCTTGAGTCGAATAGACATAACTCGATGCGCGTAGCATGGTCGGAAAATACAGCGAAGTTGATACCGCCGTCGCGCACATGTGCGCCGAAGGGTTCGTGACGGCCGGGTGGCAGGTTATCAGGAAAATTCATCAATGCTGGTATGTTTATTCGGCGCGCAAATATAGCACTGCAAGTGGTGGAATATTCAAACTGATTGAGAATTTTTTTCCGTGCACAGGGCTGGGTTCAGCTGTCATTTTTAGGTTGCCGATATCAAATCTGCCGCCGCCGTATTCTTTCGCGTCGGTGTTGAGTACGACTTGCCATGCGGAATGATTGTCTGCTACACCTATGCGATAAGCGCTGCGTGGCACCGGTGTGAAGTTGCAGGCGACGAGTATTTGCTTACCTTGTTCGTCGCGCCGCAGCCACACGAATACGGATTGCTCAACGTCGTTCGCTACCAGCCATTCAAATCCGCGCGGGTCGCAATCGAGTTGATGCAGCGCGGAGTGGGCAACATAAAGGTGATTCAAGTCGCGCACCAGATTTTGTACGCCTTGATGCCGCGCGTCGTCGAGCAGGTTCCACGGCAGGCTGGCGTCGTGATTCCATTCCGTCGGTTGCGCGAATTCCTGTCCCATAAATAATAATTTCTTGCCCGGATGTCCCCACATGAAAGCGTAGTAAGCGCGCAGGTTGGCAAATTGTTGCCAATCGTCGCCGGGCATTTTTTGCAGCATTGAGCCTTTGCCGTGGACGACTTCGTCGTGCGAAATCGGCAAGACAAAATTTTCGATGTAGGCATACACCATGCCGAAAGTCATTTTGTCGTGATGGAAACGGCGATGCACCGGATTTTCGTGCATATATTTCAAGGTGTCGTTCATCCAGCCCATATTCCATTTGTAATGGAAACCGAGGCCGCCGGAATAGGTGGGCGCTGAGACGCCGGGGAAGGCGGTAGATTCTTCCGCGATAGTGATGGCGCCGCTGGCGTGTGTGCCGATGATTTCATTGGTTTTGCGCAGTAAATCTATGGCTTCCAGATTTTCGCGCCCGCCTAAATGATTGGGTATCCATTCGCCCGCTTTGCGCGAGTAATCGCGGTACAGCATCGACGCAACCGCATCGACGCGCAAACCATCGACGCCGTAGCGCTCGGTCCAATATAGTGCATTGGCTAAGAGGAACATGCGTACTTCGTTGCGGCCGAAATTGTAAATCAGCGTGTTCCAATCGCGATGAAAACCTTCGCGCGGGTCCGCGTATTCGTACAAGGCGGTGCCGTCGAATTGCGCCAGGCCATGTGCATCTTCCGGAAAATGCGCCGGAACCCAATCCAGCAATACGCCGAGATTTTTGGCGTGACAGGCATCAACGAAACGCTGCAATCCTTCCGGCGGGCCGAAGCGCGCAGTTGGTGCATATAACCCCAAAGTCTGGTATCCCCACGAGCCGTCGAAGGGGTATTCGCTGATCGGCATGAGTTCGATATGGGTGAAGCCCATGTCGGCGACGTAGGCGGGTAATGTTTTCGCCAGTTCGTCCCATGTTGGGAAAGTGCCATTTTCAGCTTCTCGCCATGACGCCAAATGCACTTCGTATATCGACATCGGCGCATGGCGTTGATTAGCGACTGCTCGTTTTGCAGGCAGCGAGTGAATGGCGGGCATAGGTGCGACGATGCTCGCCGTATCCGGGCGTAGCTGCGCCGCGCGTGCGTAGGGGTCGGCTTTGAGCGGCAGTAGTGTTCCATTCGCCGCAAGAATTTCAAATTTGTAATGTTCGCCCACGTTGATTTGCGGGATGAAGATTTCCCACACCCCCGCCTCATGGCGCAAACGCATGGGGTGGCGGCGGCCATCCCAGTTGTTGAAGTTGCCGACAGCGCTGACACGTTTTGCATTGGGTGCCCAGACGGCGAAGCGCACACCGCTGGTGTTGGTCTGCTCGCATAGTTGCGCGCCTAGCACTGTGTAAGGGCGCAGATGCGTGCCGTCGCGCAACGCGTGTAAATCTGCATCGCTGATTTGTGAGCCGAATGCATAGGCGTCAGCAAATAGATTCTGGTTG
>JAYVGF010000029.1:0-4251 GCA_043772415.1 Betaproteobacteria bacterium | reverse complement strand
CTTTTTTGGCGAAGCAAAAAAGTGACTAGCCGCCGGGCTACCCCCGGCAAAGTGATTCAAAGCATCGAGGTAGCAGAAAAGCAATAAAAGTAGGCTGGGTTGATAAACCCGGCATGGCTCGTAACCAGATCCGCTGCTGGGCTTCTCAGCCCAGCCTACTTGTAGTCAGGTTTACGCTTTTGCATAAACGCATCCACACCTTCCTCCGCTTCGGGCAACATGAAATTGCAAGCCATGGTTTTGCTGGCTTTTTCATAAGCGGCGCTGAGGCCCAATTCGATTTGCTCATAAAAACATTTTTTGCCCAGCGCGATCACGTCGGCTGGTTTGGCGATGATGCTTTGCGCCAGTTCATTTATTGCCGTATCAAGTTTTTCCAAAGCGACCACGCGATTGACCAAGCCGCGTTGCAAGGCGGTTGGTGCGTCGATGAAATCGCCGGTGAATAACATTTCCAGCGCTTGCTTGCGCGGCAGGTTGCGCGCTAAGGCAACGCCGGGCGTGGAGCAGAATAAGCCGAGATTGACGCCGCTGGTGGCGAAGCTGGCGTTGTCGCTGCATACCGCGAGGTCGCATTGCGCCACCAGTTGGCAGCCTGCAGCCGTTGCCATGCCGTGCACTTTGGCGATGACGGGCTGCGGTAGTTGCGTGAGCTTGATCATCGCTTCGCTACATTTTTTGAACAGCGCTTCGCTTGCGCCTAATGCATAATTGGCGCGCATTTGTTTCAGGTCATGTCCGGCGCAAAAAGCTTTGCCTGCGCCAGCGATGACGACGACACGTAGGCTTTTATCTTCGGCGATGGCGTCCAATTGAACTAACAACGCGTCGAGCAATTCGTTCGATAGTGCGTTGTATTGCTGCGGTCGGTTCAGCGTCAACGTGACGACGCCGGCTTGATCATGGCGCAATAAAATTGTTTCGCCGTTAACACGGGTGGCGAGCGCGCTCATTTATGGTGTCATCGCTTCTATGGCTTTTTGCACGGCAACGATATCGGCGCGGCGATCAACCAGACAGGTCGCCTCGCCATCCAGTACGACCTTGCCATTAACCGTGCAAATGGTATCGAGCACGACGCGCTTTTTTTCGAGGTTAATTTCTTTTACGATGGCTTCTGCGCGCACCGTGTCGCCGGCTTTGACCGGCGCTTTGAAGCGCATGGTCTGGCCGAGATACACCGCGCCGGGGCCGGGAATGCGTGTGCCGACGATAGTGGAAATCAAGCTCGCGGTGAGCATGCCGTGGCCGATGCGAGTCTTGAACATGGTCTGTTTGGCGAATTCTTCGTTCAAGTGCATCGGGTTGTTATCGCCGGAAATGCCGGCAAATAAAATGATGTCGGCTTCGGTGATAGTTTTGGCATAAGCACCGGTCATGCCGACTTTTAAATCTTCGAGGTAATAGCCGTGTAAATCTTGCATATGAAAACCTTAATAAAATCATAGAGTTAGTAAATATAGGCAATATAGAGCTGCTGCGTAGCCTGCGCGAATGAGTTTGCTCGAACAATTGTCGCGAAGCAATAGCGACGAAGAATAGAAGCAAACCTTGCTTGCGAGAGGTGGCTTGTGTAGCATGTGTTTCACATTGGGTCGCGCAAATATACGTGCCTGAAATACATTACAAGTCCCTTACAAGCATTAAAAATTTGATGGCGAAAACAGCATGGCAAGCGATGTAATTCTCGAAACGCAAAATCTCAGCAAAGACTTCAAAGGCTTCACCGCCGTTGACAACGTCAATCTCAAAATCAAACGCGGCAGCATCCATGCGCTGATCGGCCCCAATGGTGCGGGCAAGACGACGTGCTTTAACTTGCTGACCAAATTTCATGCGCCGACGCGCGGCAAAATTATTTACAACGACATCGACATCACCACGGAAAAGCCGCCGCAAATTGCGCGCCGTGGTTTGATCCGCTCGTTCCAGATTTCCGCCGTGTTTCCGCACATGACCGTGTTGGAAAATGTGCGCGTCGGATTGCAGCGCAAGCTCGGTACTTCGTTTCATTTTTGGAAATCAGAAAAGTCCCTCGACCAATTGAATGGCCGCGCGATGGAACTGCTGGAATCGGTCGATCTAGGTTCGTTCGCCGATACGCAAACCGTCGATCTGCCCTACGGGCGTAAGCGCGCGTTGGAAATCGCCACGACCTTGGCACTGGATCCGGAAATGATGCTGCTCGACGAGCCGACGCAAGGCATGGGCCACGAAGACATCGGCCGCGTCACCGAGCTGATCAAACGTGTGTCGGCGGGCCGCACCATTTTGATGGTGGAACATAATCTTTCCGTCGTATCGGATTTGTGCGACACGATCACCGTGTTACAGCGTGGCGCAGTGTTGGCCGAAGGCACTTACGATGAAGTTTCCAATAACCCGCAAGTGCTCGAAGCCTATGTAGGAACGGCCCATGTCTGAAGCTGCAGAATATTTACGCGTTACCGATTTGCACGCGTTTTACGGCGAGTCGCATATTTTGCACGGCGTCGATTTCAGCGTGAATAAAGGTGAGCTGGTGACTTTGCTCGGTCGTAACGGAGCAGGGCGCACCACGACGTTGAAATCCATTTTGGGTTTAGTCGGTCGGCGCACTGGCTCGGTGATGGTCAATGGCACCGAAACATCGAAACTCGCCACGCATAAAATCGCCCACCTCGGCATTGGCTATTGCCCGGAAGAACGCGGCATCTTCTCCAGCCTGAGCTGTGAAGAAAATTTGATGTTGCCACCCCCAGTGGCAAGTGGGGGTATGTCGGTAGAAGAAATCTACGACATGTTCCCCAATTTGAAAGAACGCCGCAACAGCCCCGGCATGCGCCTGTCCGGCGGCGAGCAGCAAATGTTGGCCATGGCGCGCATACTGCGCACTGGGGCAAAATTACTTTTGCTGGATGAAATCACCGAAGGTCTCGCGCCTGTCATCGTGCAGTCACTCGGGCGCGTTATCAAAATGCTCAAGGAAAAAGGTTATACCATCATACTGGTGGAGCAGAATTTCCGCTTTGCAGCACCACTCGCAGATCGGCACTACGTGATGGAACATGGGCGGATCGCTGAAATGATCCGCAAAGACGAACTCGAAGCAAAGATGGATACATTGCACGAGTATTTAGGGGTGTAGTTGTTGTTTATTTCTTGGAGGAAGTAATGATTAAACGTAAATTATTAAATGTGTTGGTGGGCATGACTTTGGCAGCGACCGCTGGTTCCGCAATGGCGCAAAACGCTAAAGTATCGGACGGCGTAGTCAAAATCGGCGTGTTGACCGATATGGCCAGCTTATATGCCGACGTATCCGGTAAAGGCGCAGTCGAGGCGGTGAAAATGGCCGTTGAAGATTTCGGCGGCAAAGTATTGGGTATGCCGATCGAAGTCGTCTCAGCCGACCACCAGAACAAAGCCGACATCGCATCAAGCAAATCGCGCGAATGGTTTGACACACAAAAAGTGGACATGATCACCGACAACGTCGCATCGTCCACCGCCTTGGCTGCAGTCAAAGTAGCCGGCGAGAAAAAGAAAATCGCGATTGTGAACGGCGCAGCCAGTTCGCGTATCAGCAACGAAGATTGCACGCCGTACTCGGTGCATTACACCTACGACACGGTTTCTCTGGCTAACGGTACAGGCAAAGCCGTAGTAAAAGACGGCGGCGATACCTGGTTTTTCTTGACGGCGGACTACGCATTCGGTCACTCGTTAGAAAAAGATACCACCGAAGTGATTAACGCGGGTGGCGGCAAAGTGGTCGGCGGCGTCAAGCATCCGCTTAACGCATCGGACTTCTCTTCCTTCCTGCTGCAAGCGCAATCGTCTAACGCCAAAATCATCGGCTTGGCCAACGCAGGCGGCGACACTATCAACTCGATCAAGGCTGCCAACGAATTCGGCATCCTCAAATCGGGCAAGCAACAACTCGCAGGTTTGTTGATTTTCATTTCCGACATTCATGCATTAGGACTCGAAGCGACGCAAGGCCTGTATGCCACGACCGGTTTCTACTGGGACATGAACGACGAAACCCGCAAGTGGTCGGAAAAGTTTTTCAAGCGCACCGGCAAAATGCCGACCATGGTGCAAGCGGGTGACTATTCATCCACCATGCATTACCTCAAAGCAGTCGAGGCGGCCGGAACGGACGACTCCGACGCTGTGATGAAAAAAATGCGTGAAATGCCCATCAACGATTTCTTCGCTAAAGGCGGCAAAATCCGCGAAGACGGTCGCATGGTGCACGACATGTAT
>JAYVGF010000028.1:0-6376 GCA_043772415.1 Betaproteobacteria bacterium | reverse complement strand
GCCAATTCGCCCTGCTCAGCTTTAAGCTTGTCCAGACGTTGCTTCATGCTGGCGCTATTTTCATTGATGCGCGACAGGCTTTCCAGACGCGATTGGATTTGCGCTTTGTAATCGCGAATCTGCGTTTCCAGCGGCATAGGCACAACTTTCGACCATTGCTCAACTTCGCTACGCGCGGTGTTAAAAATCTTGCGCGCTTCTTCGGCCAGGCTGGCATAAAACTTTTTCACCAAATAATTTTTCGGCGTGGCGATGTTGACCGGATCGCGGCAAAACACATCGGTGTCCTGCTCAAGTAATTTCAGTCGCAGTTTATGCACCGTCATATCCAGCGGCGGGATCGATAATTGCTGGAACTGATATTTTTCGTGGAACATATCGTAAGCTTCCTGCATGAGGATTTTCATGTCGGCGCTTTTGGCTTCGATATAAGCGAACTCATTGTTCATCGACCCTAACAACGAGCGCATGCCTTGATTCAGCCCCATAGTCGTCCAGCTATTATTGATGGAAGACTGACTAGTAGCGAGCGCTTGTTCCAGCTTAGTCGGGCTTAACGCTTCCAGCAGCCATTCACGCTCCTTAGCGAAGGCGTCACGCGTCAACCGGTAATCCAGCAAGGAAGCGTTATAGTCGTCTTTATCCTGCGAAATTTTGTTCCATAAGCGCGTGACCACTTCGCGGCTTTTGCCGGCCAGCTCGGATACTTCGGTCGCCGATGCACGATTGGTCGCGAGACGATTGCGTATGCTCTGGCGTGTGGTATCCATCATGGTGCCGATTTCATGCAGCACTTTGTCGGAAATAATTTTTCGTCGCGAAGGAATAATTTCGTCCGCCAGCAAACTTTCCAGACGCGAAATGCCGCTCATCTGGATCATCGGCATATCGCCACGAATTTTGCCCACCAGCGCTTTTTGCGCCGACACCGCCAGCACGCGCGAGCCGGGTATATTCAGCAGCATGGAAGTGTTTTCCGTCTGACGCTGAATCGCTTGGGCGATTTCGTCGTGCGGTTTCAAGTCGTCCCACATCAAATCGATCTTGTTCAACACGGCAATACGTTGGCTCACCGAAGGCGGCACATGCTTTTCCCACACTTGCATGTCGGAGCGCGTGACGCCGGTGTCGATACCGAGCAAAAATAATACCGCGTGCGCATTGGGAATCACGTTCAAAGTGAGTTCGGGCTCGAGCCCCATGGCATTTAGTCCCGGTGTATCGAGTATCGACAGTCCGTTGGTGAGGAGCGGGTGCGGATAATTAATCATGGCGTAACGCCACACCGGCACTTCGACTTTGTCGTTATCGTTATAGACCATGTCGGGATTACTATCATCGAGCAAACCCATCATGCGCGCTTCGAGGGCGAAAATCTTTTTCGATTCCGCCAGCGATTGCATCGCCTGGCGCATGTCGGTAGCGGATTCAATATTGAGCGTAATCTTGCTCCACTCGATCGGCATTTCCTTCAAGTGGCCAATGCTCTCGTCGCGAAAACGCGTTTCGATCGGCAATAATTTGACGTAAGGCGGCTCCTTTGGATCGTGGAAAATTTCCGTCGGGCACATAGTGGTACGGCCGATGTCTGACGGCAGCAAGCGTTGCTTGAAGCCGGAAAAAAATAAGGCATTGATCAGTTCAGTTTTGCCGCGCGAATACTCGGCCAGAAACGCCAGAGTGAGACGACCGCTTTTCAGGCTCTCGATCAAATCATAAAAGCGTACGGAAAATTGGGCATCGAGTTGGCCGGTTTGCTCGAGCCAACTATGATATTCGGTGACGGAATGGATGAGACCATCGCGCCATACGCGAAAACGCGCGGCTTCTTCTTCTAGCCGACTGGCAAAATTGGCGGTGTTCATTTCCATTTAATGCGGATTCCCCTGAATATGGCACACAATAAAATCCATTTTAGCTATCTTATTGTATTAATTCAATTATTTTACCGCCCTTCGCTATACCAGTGAACTGTTTAGCAAGCGCAAGCCCTGTAACTCAAGCCAACGCAAGGGCAACATGAGTATAAGCTGGCACACGACAAATACAACCAAAGGCGACAAATCCACGTTTCCGATAAGCGGCAGGCGCTTGCGTATCGGATCTAGAAAAGGTTTGGTCAGGCTATTTAACAGCGGCGATAACGGATGATAAGGATTAAACCAACTCATAATCGCCTGAACGAACACCACACATATCAGTAAATAGATGCACCATTTGAAAAGCATCACGATCGCGAGTATAGCGATGACTGGAAATACATGCATGCCTGAGGACAAGACGGGCAGATTACGCAAGCCGATGACGAGCGTTTGCAAAATCACTTCTGCCAGCCAGGCAATAAATAACGAAGCTAGATCGTAACCTTTCCAACCCGGGACGAATTTACGTGCGGGTAGCACGGCAAAATCGGTCACGGCATTGACGAATTGCACTAGCGGATTGCGCACAGGCGCACGAAATACCTGCATAAAAAAGCGTAACAATGCCGCCAACACAAATAAATGGAAAATCGTTTCGAGCAAAAACTGGATCGCATTGGCAATCATCATACGGCCTTCCTCATGCAGTTTTTCCCAGCTCGTCGCCCAGCTCTTGCGAACGAGCGGCGGCTTGTTTCATTGCGTCGATCAAATGCATTTTAATCTGCGCCGCCTCCATCACTGATAACGCGCGCTCGGTAGTGCCGCCTTTTGATGTCACACGTTGACGCAAGGTCGCGGCATCGTCGGGGCTTTCTGCTGCGAGTTTAGCCGCGCCGAGAAAAGTGCATACGCCTAAGCTACGCGCGGCTTCTTTGGTTAAACCCAACTCAATCCCCGCTTGTTGCATGGCTTCGAGAAAATAAAATACATAGGCCGGGCCGCTGCCGGATAAGGCCGTCACGGCATCGAGATTAAGTTCATCGTCGAACCATAGCGTCGCGCCTGCCGCACCCATTACTTCTTGTGCGGCGTCTTTTTGTTCCTTGCTAACGGCAGGCATGGAAAATAAACCCGTCATGCCCGCCAGCGCCAAAGCGGGCGTATTCGGCATAGCGCGCACGATGTTGCTGTGGCCGCCGAGCCAGCGCGACAAATCCGTCGTGCGGATACCTGCTGCGATGCTGATTACCAATTGTTGCGCGGTGAGATGCTTGCTCAATTCTTTCGCTACCTCTGCCATTTGCTGCGGCTTGACGGCCAGCACTATCACATCGGTTTTGTCGATGGCGATTTCAGCATCGGCGAACACCGCGATGCCCATTTTTTTCGCCAGCGTGTCGCGCGTCTCGGCGGAAATTTCCATCACACGCATATCCTGCGCATTAAAACCCTGGCGTAACAAACCGCCTATCAATGCGGAAGCCATGTTGCCGCCGCCTATAAATGTGATCATCATGCTGATTTTTTTCTTTCGCCAAAAATTGCACTGCCGATGCGCACATGGGTCGCGCCTTCGGCGATTGCCATCTTGAAATCGCCCGACATGCCCATTGAAAGCGTGTCGAGTGCGTAGCCCTGCTGTTTCAATTGTTCAAATAAATTTTTCATTATACGAAATGCTTTTCGCTGCTCTGCTGCATCATGTGTCACTTCCGGTATCGCCATTAGGCCGCGCAATTGTAAGCGCGGCAAGCGGGTTATTTCACGCGCCAAATTTTCTGCTTCACTCGGGGCGACGCCGCTTTTACTCGCTTCGCCGCTCACATTAACTTGCAAACAAATATTAAGCCGCGCTTTATCGTCCGATCTTGCGTCATTTAATCGTTCGGCAATTTTTAGTCTATCAACCGATTGCACCCAGTCAAAATGTTCTGCTATCGGTTTGGTTTTATTGCTTTGTATGGGTCCGATGAAATGCCATTCTAAATCGTAGTCTTGCAGGGCTTTTATTTTTTCCACCGCTTCTTGCACATAATTCTCACCGAAAATCCTTTGCCCTGCTTTTATTGATTTTTCAATATAATCAATAGGTTGCGATTTGCTCACAACTACCAGCGTCACTGTCTGATTTTCAGCTTTTTGAGCCGCCGCAATCTGTGACCGGGTTGCTTGCAAGTTTTCTGCGATTACAGCCATAATCTCAACCTGATTCTAATTTCTCGCTGGAATTGCTTGAAGTGCAAGGCAATTCGCCTGGAAAACCTCTACGGAAGATTATAATGGAAATTGCTGAACTCCTCGCATTCTCGGTCAAGAATAAAGCCTCCGACTTGCATCTTTCTGCTGGTATGCCGCCGATGATCCGCGTGCATGGCGACGTGCGCAAAATCAACGTGCCCGCGCTGGAGCACAAAGACGTACACGGCATGGTGTACGACATCATGAACGACCAGCAACGTAAACAATACGAAGAAAATCTCGAGTGCGATTTTTCGTTTGAGATTCCTAACCTCGCACGCTTCCGCGTCAATGCCTTTAATCAACAACGCGGCGCCGGCGCAGTTATGCGGACCATTCCTTCTAAAGTATTGTCGTTGGAACAACTCAACGCACCGAAAATTTTCTCCGAAATTATTAATCAGCCGCGCGGCCTGGTGTTGGTGACGGGGCCAACCGGATCGGGCAAATCGACCACACTCGCGGCGATGGTTAACCACATCAACGAAAATGATTATAGCCATATTCTCACCGTCGAAGACCCGATTGAATTTGTGCATGAAAGCAAGAAATGTTTGATTAACCAGCGCGAAGTCGGCCCCCACACGCTGTCATTTTCCAACGCTTTGCGCTCGGCGCTACGCGAAGATCCGGACATTATTCTGGTCGGCGAGATGCGCGATCTGGAAACCATCCGCCTGGCCATGACGGCGGCTGAAACCGGCCACTTGGTTTTCGGCACGCTGCATACTTCGTCCGCCGCCAAAACCGTGGACCGTATTATCGACGTATTCCCCGCAGCGGAAAAAGAAATGGTGCGCGCCATGTTGTCGGAAAGTTTGCGCGCGGTCGTTTCTCAATCATTGTTGAAAACCAAAGACGGACAAGGCCGTGTGGCCGCGCACGAGATTATGGTCGGCACACCCGCTATCCGTAACTTGATCCGTGAAGCGAAAGTGGCGCAGATGTATTCGTCCATACAAACCGGCGGCTCGCTGGGTATGCAAACCATGGATCAATGTCTGACGGACCTGGTCCGCCGCAACGTCATTAGCGTGGCCGATGCGCGCGCCAAAGCGGAAAACAAAGCGAATTTCGCAGGATAATTAATTCAATATATTCAATAGGTTATGGAAAAAGAACAAGCCCAGAAATTAATGTATGAATTGCTGCGCGTGATGCTCGCGCGCAAAGCGTCGGACTTATTTATTACCGCCGGTTTTCCGCCTGCGATTAAAGTCGATGGTCGATTAACGCCCGTCTCCAATCAAACCTTGACGCCGCAGCACACGATGGAATTAGCACGCTCGGTCATGACGGATAAACAAATTGCGGAGTTCGATAAGACGCAAGAATGTAACTTCGCCATCAGTCCGCCGGGCATAGGACGCTTTCGTTGCAACGCATTTGTGCAGCAACAACGTGTCGGCATGGTGTTGCGTACCATCACCACGCAAATTCCCAATTTCGACCAACTCGGTTTGCCGTCGGTATTAAAAGATGTGGTGATGGCCAAGCGCGGCCTGGTGATTCTGGTCGGCGGTACCGGCTCAGGTAAATCTACCTCGCTCGCTGCCATGATCGGCCACCGCAACGAACACAGCTACGGCCATATCATCACCATCGAAGATCCGGTGGAATATGTCCACGAACACAAGAACAGTATCATCACGCAACGTGAAGTGGGCGTCGATACCGAAGGCTGGATGCCGGCGCTGAAGAATACGTTGCGCCAAGCCCCCGACGTGATTCTCATCGGCGAAATCCGCGACCGCGAGACCATGGACTATGCCATTGCGTTTGCCGAGACGGGTCACCTATGCCTCTCTACGCTGCATGCCAACAGCGCCAACCAGGCGCTGGACCGCATCATCAACTTCTTCCCGGAAGAGCGTCGCCAACAATTGCTGATGGACTTGTCGCTTAACTTGAAGGCCTTCGTGTCACAACGATTGGTTCCGCGTAAAGACAGCCCGGGCCGCGTCGCGGCGATTGAAATTTTGCTTAACTCACCACTGATTTCCGAATTGATTTTCAAAGGCGAAGTACACGAGATCAAAGAGATTATGAAAAAATCGCGCGAGCTCGGCATGGTCACCTTCGATCAAGCACTGTTCGATTTGTTTGAGCAAGGCCATATCAGCTATGAAGATGCGCTGCGTAACGCCGATTCCATCAACGATTTGCGCCTTAAAATCAAACTCGACAGCAAGACCGCCAAGGATGCCGATCGAGGCGTCGGCTTGGACCACTTGGAAATTATGTAATATTTTCAACTTCTAATTTAATTTTAA
>JAYVGF010000027.1:0-4406 GCA_043772415.1 Betaproteobacteria bacterium | reverse complement strand
TAATTGTTGCGACGGATTGCCATACACGTGGCTGGCGATGCTGCCGATATGTTGTTGCAAGTTGGCGATGCCGAGGTTGGGCACTTGCCACTCGTCGCGCCAGGAAAAATTTTCCGTATCCCACAGGATCAGATTTGCGCCGCGCGCAATGGCGTC
Source organism: Betaproteobacteria bacterium (assembly GCA_043772415.1). GTDB lineage: Bacteria > Pseudomonadota > Gammaproteobacteria > Burkholderiales > JBEEJL01 > JBEEJL01. The sequence continues at coordinate 4,250 of JAYVGF010000027.1, read as the reverse complement.
GGCAATATAGCGGCGGCCATCAGCCGCTTCGCCGGGAAATGCCGCGAACGTCATGCCTGTGGTGATAGCGCGGCTGTCGGCGCTGAGCGAATGGATGCCTACGCTCAGTTTACTGAGTTCGCCAATATCGAATGGAAAGGGTGTACTGGTTTTCAATCGCAGCGCTCTATGGAGTATGGCGGCATTCACACTTCTTCCTTGATCAAGGGTTGTTCCTGCGGAACCAGCGGGCCTTCAGGCAGCGGCGCATCCTGCGCAATGCCGAGGTGACGCAAGCTGTCGCTCATCACAGCGGAAAATACCGGTGCGGCAACTAAACCGCCGAAATGTTCGCCGCCGTTGGGCTCGTCGATCATGATGGCGATAATCAAACGCGGGTCGGAAGCGGGCGCGAAGCCAACGAACGAGGAAACAAATTTATCCGGTGAATACACGCCGTCTTCCAGTTTATGCGTGGTGCCAGTTTTGCCCGCGACGCGGTAGCCGGGCACTTGCGCCTTGATGCCGGTGCCGCCTACTTGCGTCGCCATTTCCAGCATCTTGTTTACGGCTGCGGTGGTTTTGGCCGAGAACACGCGCTGGCCTGCAGCCGCGTGCTCTGTTTTCAGCATGGTCACCGGCAGGATTTCGCCGCCATTGGTAAACACGGTGTAAGCGCGCGCCATTTGCAACAAACTCACCGTGATGCCGTGTCCGTAAGACATGGTCGCTTGCTCAATCGGACGCCAGGTTTTATAGGGACGCAAACGACCACCGACTTCGCCGGGGAAACCGGATTTCGGCGTAGTGCCGAAGCCGGCATGATTGAACACGTTCCATAAATATTCGGCCGGCAGGGCAAGCGCCATTTTTGCCGCGCCGACGTTGCTGGATTTTTGGATCACTTGTTCGACTGTCAAGCGGCCTTCTTTATGCGCGTCATGTATCGTCGCCGGACCGATGGTCATGGAGCCACCGCCGGTCTCAATAAAAGTGCCGGGCGAAAATTTCCCCGTCTCCAGCGCAGCGGCAGCAGTAAACGGTTTCATGGTCGAGCCGGGCTCAAAGGTATCAGTGACGACGCGATTGCGCGTTTGTGCCGGTGTTAATTTTTCGCGATTATTAGGATTGAAGTCGGGTAGATTCGCCATGGCCAACACTTCGCCGGTTTTCGCGTCGAGCACGACGATAGCGCCGGCTTTGGCTTTGTTACGCAGCACGGCATTTTTTAATTCTTTGTGCGCAGCGTGTTGTATGCGCTCGTCGATACTCAACACCAAATCATGGCCTGGCTGTGGCGCTTTGATGGTTTCTACGTCTTCTATGATCTGGCCCTTGCGGTCTTTGATCACGCGACGGCTACCGGATTTTCCGGCTAACATTTTTTGATGCGCTAGTTCGATGCCTTCCTGGCCGTTATCTTCCGCGCCCGTGAAGCCGAGCAGATGCGAAGTCTCGGCGCCGAGTGGATAGTAGCGGCGGTATTCGCGTGTCTGGAATATGCCGGGGACCTTCAGCGCCATAATTTTTGCCGCATCTTCCTTGGGTATTTGGCGTTTCAGATAGACAAAATTCTTGTCGTCATTATTCAGTTTTTTATTTACTTCGCTGCGCGTCATGCCCATCAGCTTGGCGATTTTTTCAGTTTGCTGCGCGTTGGCTTCCACGTCATCCGGGCTGGCCCAGATGGATTCCACCGGCGTGCTGATGGCGAGTAATTCGCCGTTGCGATCTTTCACCATGCCGCGGTTAGCAGGCAATTCCATCACGCGGCTATAGCGTGCTTCGCCTTTTTGCTGCAGGAAATCCTGTTTAATGCCCTGCAGAAAAACCGCGCGGCCGCCGAGCACTAAAAACAAACCGAGCAAGCCGAACATCACCAAATGGGCGCGCCACGCTTCGAGGCGCAAGCGTAGTTCGCGGTTAGGGGCGTAATTGTTCATTGCGTGCCCGCTTTGCTGTCGATAGGTGCGGGGGTGACGATGCGCACGCGCGACGTTTCCGGCACGCGCATACGCAAGGATTTGGTCGCGACGTTTTCTATACGCGCATGCGTAGCCCATGTGCTTAGCTCTAGCTGTAATTGGCCCCATTCCGTGTCGATTTGTTTGCTCAGCTCTTTTTCATTTTGCAAGGCACTGAAAAATTTGCGTGCCTTGTGCTGCGTGGTCACCACGGACAAGGCGCATCCAATCAGGATCAGTAGCAATAAAATATTCAGTCGCGTGGCGAACATGGCTGACTCATCAGATTAATTTTTCCGCCACGCGCAATACCGCGCTGCGTGAACGGGGGTTGGCAGAAATTTCGGCATCGCTGGCTTTCGCCGCGCGGCCTATCAACTCAAATCTCGCGCTTGCCACTTCGGCCGCGCGCACCGGTAAGCGCGAAGGCAGGTGATCGGCCTTGGCGGCGTTTTGCATAAAGCGCTTCACGATGCGGTCTTCGAGCGAATGAAAACTGATCACTGCGAGGCGTCCACCGACATTGAGCATTTCGAGAGCCTGGGGTAACACTAGCGACAGCTCCTCAAGTTCCTGGTTAATGTGAATCCGGATAGCTTGAAAGGTACGCGTTGCCGGATCCTGCCCAGGTTCCCGGGTGCGTACCGCGCTGGCGACGAGGGCCGCGAGCTCACGAGTGGTGTTAATGGCCCGCTCGCCTCTTGTCGCAACAATCTTTCTTGCAATCTGCCCAGCAAACCGTTCTTCGCCATATTCTTTTATTACTCCCTTGATTTCTTTTTCTTCCGCGCTGGCCAACCATTGCGCGGCGGTCATGCCGCGACTGGTGTCCATGCGCATATCCAGCGGCGCATCAAAACGAAAACTAAAGCCGCGCTGCGCATCGTCGATTTGCGGTGACGACACGCCGATGTCGAGCAAAATGCCATCTACCTTCTTTATGCCGGCTGTATGCAACGCAGATTGCAGCGAACCAAAACTGGCATGCACGATCGAAAAACGTTTATCGCTGATGGCCTTCGCGCTCTCGATGGCGGTTGGATCTTTGTCCAGCGCAATCAAGCGGCCTTCAGCGCCCAAATTTTGCAAAATGGCGCGGCTATGACCGCCGCGGCCAAAAGTGGCATCTATATATAAGCCGCCCTCGCGGATGTTCAGCGCAGCGACGGCTTCTTGCAATAAAACGGCTATGTGTTCCGAGCGAGCTGGCGGCTCACTCACAACGAGAAATGCTCCATGCCCGCAGGCAACACCGGATTACCACCGGCGGTTAATAATTCCAGATGTTTGTTCCACGCCTCGACGCCCCAAATTTCGAAGTGGCTACCTTGGCCGACCAACATCACGTTTTTTTCCATATTGGCGTAGCCGCGCAACTCAGGCGAAATCAACAAGCGACCCGCCGCGTCCAATTCCACGTCTTCGGCAAAACCGACTAATAATCTTTTCCACAAACTGGCTTGGCGATCGAGACTGGGGAAGCTCATCACTTGGGTGCGAATCGGAATCCAATCGGCGAGGGGATATAAAAGGAGGCAGGAATCCGGGTGCGCAGTAAGCACTAACCCGCCGTTTCCATTGGGCGACAGGGCATCACGATGCCGAGTCGGCACCGCCATACGGCCTTTTGCGTCCAAATTGATGGCTGAAGCGCCTTGAAACATGGTTCGATATCTCCCTGAAAATCCAGAACTACCCAGTTTTTACTACTATTTCCCACTGTAGAGCAAACAAAAAGCTAGGTCAAGCCTGTATTTCAAGGAATTTTCTATGTGGAACAGGCACTTACGTGCGATTCTGTATGTCGCGTGAGGGAAAAAATCCCAATATATTTAAGGGGATAGCGATGACATTCAAAGTAATTTGCGAAGTAGAAAAGGAAGGGAAAAGAATTTTGTGAAATCGCAACAAAAATGCCGAGATGAAAAACAAATGTGAAGTCGCACAGTTTTGACATGTGAAGAGTTTTTTGTTCGCAACGATACCCAGCTTAATCAGTGGGTATTTCAGATCAATTTGGGTGCACAGTCCATGAGCTTTTGATTAGCATGACTGGCTCGAATTAATCTGTCCACGAAATATTGGCCGCACCAGTGACCGCAATTGAGATTGCGAACATCAGGCAAACAACGGCAAGGAGGCGGCATCCGATTGTCAAAACTCATCGTCAGAAAGCTGCCGGTCGAAACATCATGTCATATCATCTTTCTCCGCGTGACGAAGCGGACAGACATTCCCTCCTTGGTACCTTGGGCTGATGCGAGTAGCGCTGTTTGAGGTTACTGATGGACAATGATGCCAGCTACA
>JAYVGF010000026.1:0-19270 GCA_043772415.1 Betaproteobacteria bacterium | reverse complement strand
AAAGCGCCTTACGCATGCGCGCGGCGCACCCTACGTTCGCTTCACCGAACGCGAACCTTTGCGCCACCATCCGCCACCATCTCACCGATCACCATCGCCCGATCAAACCCATCATCACGGAATAACTTCAACACTGCATCCACGCTGCCAGGCGCACACGATACCAGCAATCCACCACTGGTCTGCGGATCGGTGAGCAAGGCTTTTTGCGCAGAGGAAATATTTGCGCCGAGTTCGACTGATGCGCCGTAACCTGCCCAATTACGTCCCGATGCGCCGGTGATAAAGCCATCTGCCGCCATTTGTTCTACATGCGCCAGCAATGGAATATCTTTTATATTGAGTTGCGCGGATAGATTGGCTCCTTTGCATAATTCGAGCAGATGTCCGAGCAGGCCGAAGCCGGTGACGTCGGTGAGCGCGTGGACGTCGGGCATATCGGCGAGCAGGCGGCCGGGCTTGTTGAGTTTGGTGGCGTTGGCGATGAGCTCAGCGTAACCGGCTGCATCGAGTTTATCTTTTTTGATCGCGGCAGAAAGAATGCCTACGCCGAGCGGTTTGCCGAGGATGAGTTTGTCGCCGGCTTTTGCGCCACTGTTCTTTTTTACTTTCGATGGATGCACCAAACCCATGACGACTAAACCGTAGATCGGCTCGGCGGAATCGATGGTGTGGCCGCCCGCTATCGGGATGCCCGCATCGGCGCACACCGATTCTCCGCCCTGGATAATTTTGCCGATAGTCTCAATCGGTAATTTGTCGATCGGCATGCCGACCAGCGCGAGGGCCATGATCGGCGTGCCGCCCATCGCATACACATCGGAGATGGCGTTGGTCGCGGCGATGCGGCCGAAGTCATACGGATCATCGACAATGGGCATAAAAAAATCCGTCGTCGCAATCAAGGCTTGGTGTTCGTTGAGTTGGTACACCGCCGCGTCGTCACTGGTTTCGATGCCGACGAGCAATTCTTTAGGTATTTTGTAACCTATTGATTTTTTTAATATTTCTGACAATACGCCGGGGGCAATTTTACAGCCGCATCCACCGCCGTGCGACAGTGAAGTCAGTTTAATTTTCAGATCAGCAGGTGAATTCATTGGGTTCTCCGTAACATAAGTGCATCGTCAATCAGCGCATTGACAGCGTCGTGTTCTCGATCAGGGGTGAATAATACCATTCGCTTGGCGCACTGCATTTTGAGTTGTTTCAAGAAGCGCGGTTCGCGTTCCGCTTGGTCGAGCAAAGCAGCCAATGCCTTACTACCACCGACAGGAAAATAGCCAGCGTAGTCGCGCCCTAACATGCCGATGTTACCCGATATATGACTGGCAATCACCGGCACGCCGGAGGTGATCGCTTCGATAATCACATTCGCGCCGCCCTCCATCAAACTGGAAATCACCATCAGCTTTGCGCGCTTGATGCGCTGACGCGTTTGCGCATGGGTTTGTTCGCGTAGCCACGTATAGCGCGGGTTTTCTGCAGCCAGCTTTTCAGCCGCGATGCGAAACTTTTCTTCCAGCGCATTGCCGATATGAACGAGCTTAATGCGCGAGTTATCCGACAACAAGGCCAACGCACGCATCGGCGTCAGCGGATCTTTCACTTCACGCATATGTCCAACTACAATAATATTAAACGTATTTTTATTTGTCTCCGCAGATTTAAGCAAGCGAGCAGATTGGTAGATGACGCGGCATTTTTTTTGTTGCGCCAATGAGAGTTCGTGCACGCCCTCATCCTGCAGTACCACCAGTTGCGAAGCCAACTCGAGGGAAAGCTTGGCGGCAGCATCTGTGCGGATGTCCTGATATAAGTCGGTGCCAGTCAACACGACGACCAAAGGCTGATCGGGAAACTCTTTGGCATAATCTTGTATAGAATCGGCAGAACGGCGCGCATGCAAGGCAATCATGACATCCGGGCTGTCGCTTCCTGGCTTCCATTCAGGCAAAATAGAAACTTGATATTGAGGCGACAAGAAGCGCGACCAACGATAAGCCGTTTGCCAATTACCGTTATTGGCTTTTTTCAGCGCCGGGCTAACGATTACAATATTTTTTTTGGGAGTGGGCATAGTGGAGTATCAAGGCATCGCCGCTAGAAGCATGGATAAAAGAGCCTTGGCATCGGCGCTTGAATATGTCCATGAGTTTACATGGGACGCGCTCGCTGATCTAGCGGCCGATCAATGGGAGGTTCCCTACCATGACGGCATCAACCCGCCGTTGTGGGAATACGCGCATATCGGCTGGTTTTACGAATGGTGGCTACTGCGCGGCGTGCATAGCGAACCGGGATTGGATGCCATCGCCACTTTCCCTTCCGTGCTGGACAATGCCGATGCATTGCTCGATTCCAATAAAGTGCCTCACGAATCGCGCTGGCAACTCGACCTGCCGGATATCAAATCCATCCGCGATTACCGACGCGATGTACATAACGACCTCCTGCAAAAATTATCTGCCGCGCCGAAAACTGATGAGGGCCTGTATTTTTTTCGCTTAGGATTGTTCCATGAACTGATGCACGCTGAAGCCCTTATCTATATGCGCCAGACTTTACACATGCCCGGCAAGCCAAAATGGCATACGCATGCAGTAACAAGACCCGGCACGATTAACTTGACAGGTGGAAAGTTTTCTCCAGGGTTAGCGGATAATCAAGGATTTGCATTTGATAACGAAATGCGTCACCACGAAATCGACTTGAATGATGTTGAAATGGATAGATCGCTGGTGACTAATAAACAGTATCGCGCTTACGTCGATGCAGGCGGTACCGTGCCCGCACATTGGCATTGGGATAAGTCAGTTTGGCGGCATCGCTGGTTCGGCCAGTGGGAAACGCTGCAGGAGGATCACCCCGTATGTCATGTAAATGCTATCGAAGCTGAAGCGTTTTGCCGCTGGGCCAAGCGCCGTCTGCCGACATCTGCAGAATGGGAGTATGCCGCGACGGAAAGTCAGATTGAATGGGGCGGCAATGTGTGGGAGTGGACCGCTTCAGCTTTTGAACCCTATCCCGGCTTTGTGCCGGGACCGTATAAAGAATATTCTGCGCCGTGGTTCGGCGACCACCGCGAAGTGCGCGGCGGCTCGTTCGCTACGCATCCACTCATGCATCACCCGCGCTACCGTAATTATTATTTGCCCCAACGCCGAGATATTTTTGTCGGCTTCAGAACCTGCGCTATTTAATCGAAAGAAAAATATGAATCAGAAGTTACAAGCGCTCTCTGAAGAAAATAAATTATTCGCACAAGACGTATTAGATGGATTAGCACAAAAACAAAAAACACTGCCGTGTAAATGGTTTTACGACCAACACGGTTCCGAGTTGTTCGAACAAATCACCAAAACGCCGGAATATTATCCGACACGGATTGAAACCGGATTATTACATCGCCTCACAAATGAGATGCCCGATTTATGCGGCGAATTGGAAACCGTGGTTGAATTAGGCAGCGGCTCGTCAAATAAAACGCGAATCTTATTTCAAAAGCTGGCATCAATCTCGCACTATTTCCCGATTGATATTTCTGAAGAATTTATTCTGCACAGCGTCGCCGGATTAAAGAAAGATTTTCCGTGCATAACGATTACTCCAGCGGTCGGCGATTTTACTTTGCCACAGAAAATTGAAAACCTCACTTTAGAAAAAAACAAAATTCTCGGTTTTTTCCCTGGCTCCACCATAGGTAATTTTTCGCCGCCGGACGCGATCGAACTCCTGGCCAACGTGAAAAAAATGACCGGCGCAGGTAGCTGGTTGCTCATTGGTGTCGATATGACGCAAAATCACGCCACGCTGTACGCCGGTTATAACGACGCGCAAGGCATCACCAAACAATTTAATCTCAATTTATTACGTCGGGCGAACGAACAACTCGGCGCGAATTTTGATTTGACTACATTCAGCCACGAAGCGCCGTTCAACGCGATAGAAAGCCGCGTGGAAATGCATTTACGCAGCACACTACGCCAGTCGGTTAGCGTGCTAGGAGACACTTTTTATTTTAACGAAGGCGAAACCATCCACACCGAGAATTCCTACAAATATTCGCAGGAAAAATTTCTCAGCATCGCTGAAGCGGCGGGTTGGAAATATGTAAAAGTATGGGCAGATGACACGGTATCGCGCTTTGGGGAATTTTTATTGCAGGCAGAATAGTTGTAGGGCGGGTCACACCCGCCGTAAAAACAAGCCACGTAGTGAACAACTTTTTTTAATGGCGGGTGAGATCCACCCTACTCCCTAATTACGTTTCCTGATCAAAATCCACAGTGACATTATCCGTCACCGGGAAACTCTGGCAACACAACACAAAACCGCGTGCGACTTCGTAATCTTCCAACGCGAAATTATTATCCATATCGACTTCACCCGTAACCAATTTGGCGCGACAGGTCGAACATATGCCGCCCTTGCATGAATACGGCAACTCAATGCCGTGCGACAACGCCGCATCCAATAGCGACTGCTTATTTTTATCCATACCGAAGCTACGTGAACGCCCGTCCTGGATTACCGTTACTTCACAGGCTGACTTGCCGACCACATGATGCACCGGCGCGACCCGATTAGCTGATGGTATGCCCGCCGTGAACAATTCCATCTTGATGTGCTTTTTATCCAGTCCATGCGCCTGAAGCGAAGCACTGACGTCGTGCATCATGCTATCCGGCCCGCAAATAAAGGCGACATCTATGGCCGAAGCTTTGAGCCAATGCTCCAATAAGGCATCACATTTCTCGCGGTTGATGCGCCCGTTGAATAATGGGATATCCTGCTGCTCGCGGCTCATGACAAAAACCAGATTCAGGCGTTCAAGATAAGTATCCTTCATATCTTCCAGCGCCTCTTTGAACATGATGCTGGATGATGCGCGGTTGCCATATACTAATGTGAAACGACTTTCAGGTTCGGCTTGCAAGGTCGTTTTGACAATTGACAAGATCGGCGTGATACCGCTGCCGGCAGCAAAAGCGGCGTAGTGCTTTTCATTTTGCGCCGATAGAGGCACATTGAAATGCCCGGTCGGCGGCAACACATCGACGGTGTCGCCAGTTTTAAGTACGCTATTCGCCCAATCAGAGAATAAACCGCCTGATACTTTTTTGACCGCGACGATTAATTGTTGGTCCTGCACTGATGAACAAATCGAATAGGAGCGACGCACTTCCTCGCCACTAATGTGTGTGCGTAACGTGAGGTGTTGGCCTTGTGTGTAGCGATATTGATCGAGCAAATCATCCGGCACGTCGAATGTGAGTACGACTGCATCGCGCGTTTCGCGCGTAATGGTTTTGATTTTTAGTGCATGGAATACTGTCATAGCGTTATTATTATAAGTATTTGAATATATTAGATATTTTAATGTGGCTTAAAGTAGTCAAACGGCTCTTTGCATTCGTTGCAAACATACAAAGCTTTGCATGGCGTGGAGCCGAATTGACTGGATAGTGTGGTGTGGTTGGAACCGCAATGCGGGCATTGAATTGCAACTTCAACTGCCGCACGCATAATGCGGCTCGCGTCGATCACTTGATGAAGCGCTGAGCCCGTCGGCGGCGCGATGCCGAATTCGAGCAAGGCTTTGCGTCCTTTGTCCGACAGCCAATCTGTCGTCCATGCTGGTGACAATTTATTTTCCAAGCGAAAATTTTCCACGCCATGTTGATGTAACGCAGATGAAATATCTTCGGCGATAATTGCAGTGGCGGGACAGCCGGAATAAGTTGGCGTAATGGCGATGACGTATTCGTCGCTCGCAGCGTCCAACCGAACCTCGCGCACTATGCCTAAATCCACAATCGAGATGACCGGGATTTCCGGATCGGGCACAGCTTCCAGCCATTGCCAGATCAACTTTTCATTTACGTCGATGACGCTAGCGCTATTCATGTCACCACGTCGCGCCGGGATAAGTTCGCTGCAGCACCTGCATTTCCGCCAGCAGGAAACCGAAACTTTCGCTGTGCATGCCCTGCTTGCCGCCGCTTTGCATCCACGTTGCCTCGGGCAATTTCAGCGTGGCTTCCTGCAATATTACGGATATCTGTTTCAACCAGATTTCGCGCAACGCTGACACATCGCAAGCAATTCCTTTCGCGCAAAGCTCGTTGTCCACTGCATCCCTATCAAACAATTCGCCTGTGTAAGGCCATAGCTTATCGATAGCCTGCTGGATTTTTGTGTGGCTCTCATCAGTGCCGTCGCCTAACATGACTACCCATTCACTACTGCGGCGAACGTGGTACGACACTTCTTTGAACGATTTTTCCGCGATGGCGGCGATGCGCGCATCCGAGGATTTTTGCAATTCGCGCAATAACAAAATATGCCACTGGTCATAATAAAATTGCCGCGCCATGGTGTCGGCGAAATTGCCGTTGGCTTGCTCTACCAACAGCACATTGCGAAATTCATTTTCATTACGCAGATAAGCCAGCTTGTCTTCATCGCGCCCTTTGCTTTCTACTTCGCCCGCCAAGGTCAACCACATGCGCGCCTGGCCGATCAGGTCGAGAGAGATGTTGGCTAAGGCAATGTCTTCTTCCAGCACCGGCCCGTGGCCGCACCAGGCGGACAAGCGCTGGGCGAGGATGAGATTGTTATCGCCGAGTCGCAATAAATATTCGAATAAAGAATTGGGGTTCATGGCGAAAACATTCAAAGATTTTTCACTTCATCCGGCACATCGTAAAAAGTGGCATGGCGATACACTTTAGTATTGGCGGGATCGAACATTGCCGCTTTGTCATTGGCACCGCTGGCGGCGATGTCGGATGATTTCACCACCCAAATGCTCACGCCCTCGTTGCGCCGCGTATAAACATCGCGCGCATTGTTGATCGCCATTTCCGCGTCGGGCGCATGCAAACTGCCGACGTGTTTATGCGCGAGGCCGTGTTGGCTGCGGATAAATATTTCAAATAATGGCCATTCTTTGTTCATGGATACTCGCTATGTATAATCATTTTTTTGAACCAAGAGGCACAGAGACGCCGAGAAAACAAATTCAAATGCCCATTCAACAGCAAAAAATTTCGGCGATGACTTTTCCTTCGTCCCCTCCCCTTCAAGCGGAGAGTTAAGCTTTTTGTTCAGCCTCCACCATTCTTAAATCCCTCCTAGCCTCCCTTTTTCTAAGGGAGGGAGGGTATCCGAATAACTTCTCTGCAACGTCGTAAATTTTACCCCGTGTTTACCGTTACAAGCACCTGCTCACTAAGCAATGCCACCACCTAAACTTAGCTTAGGTTTCCTCTCGCGAGAGAGGCAGTCTTAATTCACTACCATTCCAGCAGTGGATTTTGGGTGGGTCAACCCGAAGCTTCTTTTCCTTCGCCCCCTCCCTTTCAAGGGGCGGGTTAGGGTGTGGGGATGGGTGTCGGTTCAGCCTGCACCAACTCCCCCATCCTAACCTTCCCCCATCGAAGGGAAAGGTAATTCTATGTTCCATTTTCATGCAGTCGGCGGAGGGAAGTTTTGTAGGGTGCGCTCGCGCACCAAAACTGTATTCACCCTCCCCGCTCGCACGTAATACTATGGTGCGCGAGCGCACCTTACACCCTCAAGCCGCTTGCAATTTACGCTTGGCTTTTTTTTCCGCATACGCCAGCGCCGCGTCACGTACCCATGCGCCCTCTTCGTATGCTTGCTTACGCGCGTTCAGGCGCTCGGTGTTGCACGGGCCGTTGCCCTTCACTACGTTCCAGAAATCATCCCAATCAATTTTGCCGATATCGTAATGCCCGCGCGCTTCGTTCCATTTCAAATCGGGGTCGGGAAAAGTCAGCCCGAGATATTCGGCTTGCGGCACGGTTTGGTCGATAAATTTTTGCCGCAGTTCGTCGTTGCTGTGCAGTTTAATTTTCCACGCCATCGATTGCGCGCTGTTGGGCGAATTGTCATCAGGCGGGCCGAACATCATGACGGACGGCCACCACCATCGGTTGAGCGCGTCCTGCGCCATGGCTTTCTGTTCTGGCGTGCCTTGGGCGAGCGTGCGCATGATGTCGAAGCCCTGGCGCAAATGGAACGCCTCTTCCTTGCAGATGCGCACCATCGCGCGCGCGTAAGGACCGTACGAACAACGGCAAATCGGAATCTGGTTAATGATGGCTGCGCCATCGACCAGCCAACCGATGGCGCCGACATCAGCCCAAGTCAAGGTCGGGTAATTGAAAATGCTGGAATACTTGGCTTTGCCGCTGTGCAGGTCTTCGATCATCTGGTCGCGCGACGTGCCTAAAGTTTCAGCTGCGCTGTAAAGATAAAGTCCATGCCCGCCTTCGTCCTGCACTTTGGATAACAAAATCGTTTTGCGTTTCAGCGTCGGCGCACGCGAAATCCAATTACCTTCGGGCAACATGCCGACGATTTCGGAATGCGCATGTTGCGACATTTGCCGAGTCAGCGTTTTGCGGTAGGAGTCGGGCATCCAGTCTTTAGCTTCGACGCGCACGCCCGCGTCGATTTTTTCCTGGAACGCACGCTCGTCGGCGCTCATGTCGTCAAGCGAACGATGCGATTTTGCGCCGGTGTCGATAAGTTGGGTGTACATGGCTAACTCCGAATAAACTCCGAATAAACTCAGAATACGACCAGTATAGTGATACAAAAATACAAACTCAACAGGCTATTTTTGTATCTCTTTCATAACTAAAATATGTAATTTAATCAAATAGTTAATATTTTATTATACGCTTACTTTGATAGCCAGCGTTCTGTTGGTCAAGCCATGATTTCAGCGGCGCGTAGTAGTCGAGTATCGCCGATGCGTCCATATTTTCATCGCCGGTCATCAGCTTCAAAGTTTGCGGCCATGGTTGGCTTTGGCCTTTTTCCAGCATGGCTTTCAGCTTGTCGCCCGCTGGTTTGCTGCCGTAAATCGAACAACGATGCAGCGGGCCGCTATAGCCAGACGCTTTGCACAGCGCGCGATGGAATTGATACTGCATCACATGCGCCATGAAGTAACGCATATACGGCGTATTCGCCGCGATGTGATATTTTGCGCCGGCATCGAACCCGCCCGGCTGTATCGGCTCCGGCCGCGTGACGCCTTGATATTTTTCGCGCAATTCCCACCACAGCTTGTCGTAGTCTTGCGGCTTGGCTTCACCGGCGAATACTTTCCAGCGCCATTGGTCCATCAAATAACCGAATGGCAGAAACGCGATTTTATCCAGCGCCTGTTCGAGCAGCCAACCGGTGTCATTCGATGCATCCGGCGCTTTGTCGATCAAGCCGATTTTTTGTAAATAGTCCGGCGTCACCGACAACGCAATCGTATCGCCGATGGCTTCATGAAAACCATCATTGGCGCCTTCGCGGAATAGCTGCGGCTGTTGGTTGTAAGCCAGTTGATAATAGTTATGCCCAAGCTCGTGATGCACGGTGGAGAAATCTTCGGCATTAATCTCGATACACATTTTAATGCGCACATCGTCTTTATCGTCGAGGTCCCAAGCGCTGGCGTGGCACACGACTTCCCTATCTTGCGGCTTCACGAGCAAAGAACGCTGCCAAAAAGTTTCCGGCAATTTAGGTAAGCCCAACGACGTGAAAAAACTTTCGCCGTATTTCACCATTTGCTGCGGCGTGGTGTTTTTCTTTTTCAATGCAGCAGTGAGGTCGTAACCCGTGTCATTCTGCGGTGGTTTTACCAGCGGATAAATATTGCCCCATTGCTGGCTCCACATATTACCGAGTAAATGCGCCGGGATCGGCTTGTCGCGGCCGACAATATTGTCGCCGTATTGATCGGCCAATTTGTTGCGCACATAAGTATAGAGGGAATCGTATAGCGGCTTTACCTGCTGCCACAAGCGTTCGGTTTCGGCAGAAAACTCTGGCGGCGACATTTCGTATTGCGAGCGCCATAAATCGCCGGTGTTGGCGAAGCCCATTTCCTTCGCGCCCTGATTCGACAACTCGACAAAGCGCGCATAACGCTCGCGCATCGGCGGCGACACCGTATGCCAACCGAGCCAGACTTTTTTCAGCTCCGCCGGATCGCGACTTTCTGCCAGAGTTTTTTCCATATCGCCCAAAGTCAGGCATTTGCTCTGATCATTATTCGGGCAGTATTTTCCTTTGCCATAATCGCTTTGCATGGAAACGACTAGCTTGGATAATTCTTCCCGCGCTTTGGCGTCTGACGGCGCAGGGTCGGTGAAGGCCAATTTGAGCAATTTCAGTTTGCGCGCAGTCTCCGGCTTGACCGCTGCGCCATCGAAACGCCGCGCGCCGCGCGCCAGTTCGTCGGTGAGCGTCAAACCTTCATTGGCGGACTCCGCTGCCATCGTATCCGTGTCGTCGGTGATGTAGGTAGCGTTAATCCATGACACGCGATTCGCCCGCAATCCAAACTCCGTGCGGCGGCGCTCCGCCTCGGCGACGAATTTTTCCGCGTCCTCCGCGTTAGCTGACGAAGCAGGCTTGACGGCCGACGGCCCCAACGGCGCGGCGCAAGCGCTTACCAAAATCATGAATAACAGGCTCAACCCCCATTGCCGCATCGATTTCAAGCTGAAATGCATTGTTTTTCCCTTATATGACCCATTGCAATATGCTACCCGATTTTTATCCTTTAACGAACGGACACACAAAAGTTCAGTCAAAGTATTGATTAAAGTATCAACTTCTGATTAAACTATGACTCGTCTCGTAACAACGGGGGAATTGAACGTGTCGCAAAAAATTCTGGCGCTTGACGTGGCAGGTACGCCGCGTAAGTGGATTGAAATGGAAACCGCAGTTCACTACTATGTGAAAGACATGGTCGCGTGGAGTATCGGCGCGACGGAATTCACCTACCACGGGGGCATTGCGCGCATCTCCGGTCAACGCTCCATCATCGTCGCCAACAGCATCATCGCCGTGCGCGGGCCGGAATTCAAAATGCGCAACGGTCCGCATATCCCGCAAATCACCAAAGACGCCCTGCTCGAACGCGATCGCCACATGTGCGCCTATTGCGGCGGGCGCTTCAAGCGCTCCGAGCTTGATTGCGAACATGTCACCCCGCTATCCAAAGGCGGCGGCAATAAATGGATGAATCTGGTCACTGCATGCAAACGCTGCAACCACCACAAGCGCAACCGCACGCCGGAAGAAGCCGGCATGCCCCTGCTTTACTTGCCCTATATTCCGAATCGGCACGAGCATTTCATTTTATCCAATCGCAATATTATGGCTGACCAAATGGAATACTTGATGGCGAGCGTCCCAAGACATAGTCGCCTGCACGCTTGATGATTTAACGTTTTGGTCACCAAAAAGCCCGCTATACGCGGGCTTTTTTCTTTAATTAAATCAAATACTTACGTTATCGCCAGATCAGCACCGGAATGTCCGTATGCGTCAATACCTTATTTGTCTCTGAGCCCATTAACAATCCCGCCAAACCGCGCCGTCCATGCGACGCCATAAAAATCAAATCGCATTGCTTCTCTTTCGCCACTTCGATAATCGCTTCCCACGGGTGATCGCTGCTACGCGATTCCATTGCGCACATCACACCGGCATCTGCCGCCATATTGCTCACGTTTTTCAAATAAGATTCTGCGCGCTGCATACCTTCCTGCTGGAAGCGTTCCTCCGTCACAGGATCTATCGGCCCCCAATCGACATAAGCGATCAACGGGTACGTCGGCATGACATGCAGCGCCGTTACGCGCGCGCCCATTTCGCGCGCCATTTCCACACCTTTGCGCGCGGTGAATTCAGAACGCTCTGAACCATCGGTCGGCAATAAAATATGCTTGAACATGGCAGCCCCCGTCATGAGAATGGATATATCAGTTATAGTTGCTTCACACCCAACATGCAATGCCGATTAACTTGACTATCACCGCGCCTTACGCCAGCTGGAAATCCCCCATCACTGCGCAACTCATCAGCAGCGGCGCGATTACGCTCGGCCTTACCGCCATCGACGGCGACCAACTTTATTGGCTGGAAAGCCGCCCCACTGAAGGCGGCAGACAAGTGCTGATGCGCTGCGATGCGCAAGGAGTCATCACTGAACTCACGCCTGCGCCTTACAATATCCGCACGCGTGTGCATGAATACGGCGGCGGCGCTTATGCGGTGAAAAATGCTGTGGTCTATTTTGCCAATTTTTCCGACCAACGTATTTACCAACAAACGGAAAAACAAGCACCCGTTCCCCTAACGCCAGAAGGCGCGTGGCGTTACGCAGACATGCAAATTGACCTTGGACGAAACAGGCTCATTTGCGTGCGCGAGGACCATAGCCAGACGGGAATAGAAGCGGTAAACGAATTAGTCGCTATTCATCTGACCCATGGCGAGGTAACGGTCATGGTTAGCGGCGCAGATTTTTATTCCTCGCCGCGCTTATCGCCCAACGGCAAGCAACTGGCATGGATAAGCTGGAACCATCCGGATATGCCGTGGGACGCAACGGAATTCTGGCTGGCCGATTTTGCCGCTGATGGTACGCTGAACCCAGCACAAAAAATCGCCGGCGATAACCACGAATCGATCGCACAACCGGAATGGTCGCCGGATGGCATTTTATATTTCGTGTCGGACAAAACCGGCTGGTGGAATATTTATCGCTACGCGCAAGAGCAGATTCAAGCCGTCTGCCCCATGCAGGCGGAATTTGCTTATCCGCATTGGCAATTCGGTATGTCGCAATTTGGCTTTATCTCTGCGTCGGAAATTATCTGCGCCTTCAACCAAAGCGGCATCTGGCAGCCAGGGAAAATCGAAATTGAATCGGGCAAGCTAGAAATACTGCTGACAGATTTTACCGATATACAATACCTGCGTGCTGCTTCCGGGAAGGCCATTTTCCATGTGGCCAGCCCAACCCAGGCGCCAGCTATTGCCATGCTGAGTAACCATAAAATAGAAATCATACAATCTTCCATTTCGCTACCGTTTAATAAACATTATTTATCCTCGCCTCAAAGTATTTCATTCCTCAGCAAAGGCAAACGCACCGCCCACGGATTTTTTTACCCACCATGCAATCCTGATTTTTCAATGTCAGAAAACGCACTACCGCCGCTGATAGTTATTAGCCACGGCGGGCCCACAGCGGCAACGACGACGGCATTAAAGCTATCGACACAATTCTGGACCAGCCGTGGCTTCGCTGTGCTGGATGTCAATTACGCCGGCAGCACGGGCTATGGGCGCGAATACCGGCGCAGCTTGTATGGCTTATGGGGCATTGCCGATGTGGAAGATTGCATCGCCGGCGCGCAATATCTGGTGCAACTAAAACTCGTCGATGGCGAACGCCTGATCATCCGCGGCTCCAGCGCGGGTGGTTACACCACTTTATGCGCGTTAACGTTTCATAAAGTATTCAAAGCCGGCGCGAGCTATTACGGCATCAGCGATGTCGCCGCGCTCGCGCAGGACACGCATAAATTTGAATCGCGCTACGAGGCGCGCTTGATCGGCGGACGCAGCGCATTACTCTACCGGGATCGTTCACCTATCCATCACGCAGAAGACTTATCCTGTCCGTTGATATTCTTTCAGGGCCTGGAAGACAAAGTGGTATTACCCAACCAGTCCGAGCGTATGGCAAATGTATTAAAAGCCCGCGGCATACCGACAGCTTATGTTGCGTTCGAAGGCGAACAGCACGGCTTTCGCCAAGCTAAAAATATCCAACGCGCGCTGGAAGCGGAGTTATATTTTTATTCCAAGGTGTTTGGGTTTGAGTTGGCTGATGACATTTATCCGGTGCAAATAGACAATATATAAACCGCCATTCCCACGCAGCCGGACATAGGTAACAAAAAACCTCCCCCTTAGAGAAAGGGGGACTGAGAGGGATTTAGATGCTGGATTTCCACCTGAGCGGGGAATAACAGAAAGAAAAATTACTTCAGCTTTTTCATCTCAGCTAAATTATCCGTAAACAAACCATCGACACCCCAAGTAATTAACTGGCGCGCTCTGGCTACCTCATTCACGGTGTAGCAAATCATCCAATAACCCGCACCGCGTATGGATTGAATCTGATCGACGCTCGCATTCATATGATTACAATTCACCGAAGCGCAATCCAACTCTTGCGCTTGTGTTTTCCATTGCGCATGAAGATGTTCGTATAATATTCCACGCGGAAATTCCGGCGCTGTGACTTGCGCTGCCGCCAGCGCATCAAAAGAAAATGATGTCAGTAGCGGCAAATATTTTTTGTCATGCCAGATTTTTTTACACTCCAGCGCGATGGCTTCGCCCGTTTCGCGTTCTTGCCCAGCGTTAGGCTTTATCTCCACATTGCATAACAAACCTAGATCAATACACAGTTCGGCCAACTCACCAAAGGTTGGCACGCGTTCGCCTGCGAATTTTTCAGCATGCCATGAGCCGGCATCCAGCTTGGCGATGTCGGCATAACTCGTGTCAGCAACCAGGCCTTTACCATTGGTCGTGCGGTCCAACGTGTCGTCGTGCATCACAATCAGCGTGCCGCAAGCGGCTAGCTTCACATCAAACTCGACTGCTTGATATTTTTGCTTCGCCGCCATGCGCATACCGGCGAGCGTATTTTCCGGCGCAAGATTGCCGCCGCCGCGATGGGCAAACAGTCTAGGGTATGGCCTTTCTAACTTCATAAATATATCAATGCAATCAAATAGTTACTAAATAATATTAAATGACTGAGCTTAGTAGATACAGCACAACGATGGCATAAATCGCCGCCATGATGTCATCGATCATCACACCGAAACCGCCTTTACATTTTTTTTCCAATAAACCAATCGGAAAAGGTTTCCATATATCGAACAAACGGAACAAGGCGAACGCCAACCCATACCAAACGATACCGAATGGTGTGAAAACTAACACTAACATCATGGCAACAATTTCATCCCACACCATGCCGCCATGGTCCGCGACACCTAGATCGCGCCCTGCCTTATCGCAAGCCCACACGCCCAGTGCAAAAAATAGAATCAACAAACCAAGAATGGCATAGTAAGAAAAAAACATCGCCAGCGGAAAATACAAAATAACACCTACCAAAGAACCTAATGTACCCGGCGCTTTCGGACTCAAACCGCTGCCGAAACCGAAAGCAATAAAACGTGCCGGGGATGCGGTGATAAATTTGAAATCAGGATTAGGCAAAATGATCGAAGCCTTTAGTGGGCGTTTTCATAGGGCGATTGTCAGCATCGAATAATGTCAGCCGGTTGTCGGCAACTGTGCGGCCTATACAAGCCAACGCCACGTTCACGCTCTTTCCTGCTTTGAGAACCTGCTCGTGCAAGGTGAGCGGCGCAGTAAAGCACAATTGATAATCGTCGCCGCCCGCCAACACGCACTGCTGCGCTACCGGCTCGGATAATTTGTTCTGCATAACAGCGGATGTGGGTAACTTGTCGAAATAAATCTCCGCGCCGAGCTTGGAGCGCTCGAGAATATGGCTAAGATCTGCCAGCAAACCGTCGGAAATATCTATTGCGCTATGCGCGATACCACGAAGGGCAAGGCCCAATGCGACTTGTGGTTGCGGCATATGCAAGGCCAATTCACATTGCGCCAACTCATCGGGATTCAGCGACAAACGGCTTTGCAATACCGCTAACGCCAAAGCCGCATCGCCCAATGCACCCGACACCCATATCTCATCGCCTACTTTTGCCCCATCACGACGTAACGCTGCGCCCGGCTTAATTTCACCCATGATAGTGACGCAAATATTCAGCGGGCCTTTTGTCGTGTCGCCGCCGATCAATGCAACATTGAATTTATCTGCCAAGGCAAAAAAACCGTCGGAAAAGTTTTTGAGCCATTTATCGCTTGCATCAGGCAGCGCAAGCGACAACGTCGCCCATCGCGGCAACGCGCCCATAGCCGCCATATCGGAAAGATTCACCGCGAGAGATTTATGCCCGAGTTTGAACGGATCGACGGCGGCGAAAAAATGTCGCTCAGAAACCAGCATGTCGGTAGATACAACGAGTTGATGGCCGTGCGCCACATCGATCAAGGCGGCATCGTCGCCTATCCCAAGCGCAACAGAATTTTTGCGGGTGAAATATTTGCGGATGATGTCGAATTCAGAGGTCATGTGCGAATATTTGGGGAGAATTTTATTATTTAAGCCGCAGGAAATTTCATCATCATTCCCTCCCTTTCAAGAGGAGAGTTAGGGTGGGGATGGGTGTTCGTTGAGATCAAGCAAGTCACCCATCCCCATCGAAGTAGTAGGATGGGTGCAACCCATCATGCAGTGGTAGTTTGACGATCAGCTTGATGGGTTACACCCATCCTACAAATTCTGTCATCCTGAACGAAGTGAAGGACCTGCTGTTAGCTTTTGACCTTCACGCTCCTGAGCAAATTATACTTTATGCCGCACGCTCTGCTTGGCAAACGCAATCTCATCCCCGCGCAAGGTCGGCGCAATTTTATCCAGCACGCCGTTCACATACTTGTGTCCGTCGGTGCCACCGAAGGTTTTGGCCAGCTCTATCGCTTCGTTAATGATGACTTTGTAGGGCACATCCAACTGCGCGGTGAGCTCAAAACAAGCCAGCATCAGAATGCCGCGTTCAATCGGGCTGAGTTCTTTCAACGGCCTATCCACATGCTGAGAAACTTTTTGTTCCAGCTCTTCGGCCGAGGCTATCGTGCCTTTGATCAACTCGGCAAAATAAGCCTGGTCTATCTTGGCGTAGCCCTCACCTTCAGAAAGCTGCGCGATCATAGTATCGGCATTGCTGCCATTCACCTGCCATTGATACAAGGCTTGCAGCGCGAATTCGCGCGAGCGCCTGCGTGATGACTTCATACCAATCCCCTGACGAGATTCGCCATCTCGATGGCGACGCGCGCAGCATCGGCACCTTTTTCGGCGATGCGCGCCATCGCTTGTTCGTCGTTTTCCGTCGTAAGTATCGCGTTAGCGACCGGCACGCCAGTGTCAAGTTGCACTTGCATAATGCCTGCGGCCGATTCGTTAGCCACCACTTCGAAATGATAGGTTTCGCCGCGCACTACTGCGCCCAGCGCAATCAACGCATGATACTTGCGCGTCTGCGCCAGCACTTGTAACGCCAACGGTACTTCAAGCGCGCCGGGCACCGATACCAAGGTCACCGCTTGTTCGGCTACTTTATGCGCCTGCAATTCACTCATGCACGCAGCCAGCAAACCCTCGCCGGCTTTATTATTAAAACGACTCAGGACGATGCCAATGCTCAGGCCTAGTCCATTCAGATCAGTTGCTATGCGATTCACTTGTTTCCCTTAATTATTGCTTGTCATTCGAAAAATAACCGGTGACTTCGAGGTCAAAACCGGCGAGGCTGGGCATTTTTTGCGGCTTGGCTAACAAACGCATTTTACCGACGTTGAGGTCGCGCAATATCTGCGCGCCGATACCGTAAATACGCGAATCCCATTTGACTTCTCCCGCTTGCTTTTGTTGTTTGGGTAATATGCGCTGCAAAATATCCTGCGCAGTTTGCGGCCGGCGCAATAATACAATCACGCCTGCTTGCGATTCGGCAACGATTTTCATCGCCGGATGCAAACCGAAACTGTGCATGTCGTCGGTTTCATCCAGCAAATCCATCACGTTCAATGGCTCATGGACGCGCACCAAAGTTTCTTTGTCCGGCGCAGGGCTTCCTTTCACCAGCGCGAGATGCGTCTCGTTCGCCGTCTTGTCGTGATACGCGACTAACTTGAAAACACCGTAATGCGTCTGGATATTTTTTTCCGCCACGCGCTCGACCAGTTTTTCCGTCTTGCTGCGATAGTGAATCAAATCGGCAATGGTGCCGATTTTCAATTCATGTTGTTTGGCATATTCAATCAAATCCGGCAGACGCGCCATCTCCCCGTCGTCTTTGAGAATTTCGCATATCACCGACGCTGGTGTCAGCCCCGCAAGCTCGGCCAAATCACATCCCGCTTCCGTATGACCGGCACGCACCAACACGCCACCGTTCTGCGCCTTCAAGGGGAAAATATGTCCCGGCTGAATAATATCGCTCGGCTTGGCATTGCGCGCGACAGCCGCTTGAATCGTGCGCGAACGATCGGCTGCAGAAATTCCCGTCGTCACGCCAGTGGCCGCCTCGATCGACAAAGTGAAATTGGTGCCGAGCGGCGAACGATTATTGGTCACCATCAAAGGCAAATTCAACGACACACAATGATCTTCGGTCAAGGTAAGGCAAATCAAACCGCGCGCATGCTTGGTCATAAAATTAATCGCAGCGGGCGTGACAAACTCCGCCGCCATCACCAGGTCACCCTCGTTCTCGCGGTCTTCCTCATCCACCAACACCACCATCTTGCCCGCCTTGATGTCGCCGATGATGTCCTGCACGGACGAAATACCGTTGCTGCTGTGCTCATGATTTTTGACCAGCTTCATGATGTTCTCCAACCAAAACTTGAATAGGGTTCTATTTTATATGATGCGAGCGCACTAGCAGCGGTGAATATCGCGTGCGTATGAAAGGCGAAAAATCAAATATCGCTAACTATTTGATTATATTGAATATTTATTCAGTGCGCATCAGACGCTCGACGTAGCGCGCAATCATATCGGCCTCAAGATTCACACGGCTACCCGCTTTCAGATGTTTCAGCGTCGTGACTTGAATCGTATGCGGAATTAAGTTGACGTTGAAATCATTTCCCTCAACCTCGTTCACCGTCAAGCTCACCCCGTTAATCGTAATCGAACCTTTACGCGCCATATATTTTCTCAGCGCATCCGGCGCGCGCACGACGAGTAACCAGCTCTCGCCGATTTGCTCAAACTTGATCACCTCACCCACGCCATCCACATGCCCGTTGACCAAATGCCCACCAAGCCGGTCGGACAATCGCATGGCCTTTTCCAGATTCACTTCGGCGTCCTGCTGCAAACCTTCCGTGCAATTCATCGTCTCGCGCGACACATCGACGCTGAACGCATGTAGATTCAAATCCACCACAGTCAGACAAGCGCCATTCACCGCAATGCTGTCGCCGATGTTTACGTCATCGAGGCTCAGTTCTTTACACGAGATGGTAAGACGCAAGCCATCTTGCAATGGCGTGGATGCGCTGATGTGGCCGACGGCTTGGATGATACCGGTGAACATGATTGGTTTTCTTTTGCGGGAATAAATGTATGCCCGTATTTTAACTTAGGTCGAGAGTAAATGCAGATGCCGTAGGGTGGGCAAAGCATAGCGTGCCCACCGAATAGTTCAGCGTGGCCACGCTATCGCTTTGCCCACCC
>JAYVGF010000025.1:0-2292 GCA_043772415.1 Betaproteobacteria bacterium | reverse complement strand
AGCCCGCGCGGCGCACAGCCGCGATGGCAGACTCAGCGTCCGCGCCACTTACTCGCGCAGTTTCGCTGGCGAAATTGACCGCCGCCTTCACGTCAGGCATTTTGTTCAATACTTTTTCGATGCGTTGCGCGCAAGCGGCGCAGGTCATGCCGGTGATTTGCAGATCAATCACCGGCAAGCTGCTTGAAATATCTTCAGAGGTAGGACTCGGAATTAAGTTGACTGCCATCTCGTTATGGCCACTTAATCTAATTATGAATTATTTTTTCTTTGCTTTAGCCTTGGGTTTGGCTTTTGCGGGCACCTTGGGCTTGGTCGTTGTGGCAGCGGGCGCTTTTGGCTTCGCCTCTTTCATTTTTTCGGTTTTGTTATCCAGCGCCTCTGAAAGACCGATCAAGATACCGCTCGCCAAAGTGGCAAAATTCTGGTTGAAAGTGTGCGCCGCTTTCAAACCCGCCATACGCGTCTCGTGCAGGGTCGCCGTCATACGATTGGAGAAATCTTCCAGCGTATCCATGGCATCATGCCCGGCATCGCTACCGGCGAATTTGAAATGCTTCAGCACTTCACCCCACGCGGTTTTCATTTGCGTATTGCCCGCACCCGAGGCTTTTTTCACCGTAGAGAAAAATTCGTCTTCAAGGCGCTTGAGTTCATGCAAGGCGGTTTTCACATGGGTGTCGGAAAACGCTTGTTCCTGCGAATGAAATTGCTCCAGCGCCAATCGGCTGGCTTGCACCGCCTTGCGCAGAGCATCGTCCATACCATGCATGGCTTCAGTAAGCGCTTTCTCGGTATCCATTTTCGGCGACGCTGCGCCGAGGCTGACACCCTCGGTGACTGAATGTAATACTGCCTTGATTTGATCAAGACTCAATTCGCGTGTCTTGAGCGCCTGCAGCGTAACGTCCCTTACCGAGTCGCGCAGGTTGCTGCTATGTTTGACCGTTTCGCTGGTTAATTGCGTGAGCATTTCATCAGCGCTGGGTAGTATGGATTTAGCCATGATATTTTCCTTTTTGAATTAAAGAAGAATTGTTCCAATTACAGCATAGCCTATTTTGGCCATAATGGATGTGCGTCAACACAAAGGCCTATTCATTAGCGACGCCATGCGGCACATGCCCCGTAGCTACATGTTTAGAGGTGGATTCGCAATTGGCGTGCTGGTCGTCAAAGAATATATCCGCGCCGAACGCACGCAGAAACTCGCCTTTTTCCAGCCCGCCGAGAAACATCATTTCGTCGATGCGGATGTTCCATGCGCGCAGGGTGCGGATGACGCGCTCATGCGCCGGTGCGCCGCGCGCCGTCACCAGTGCGGTGCGGATGGGAGATTTTTCCAGCGGGTAATCGGATTGGATGCGATGCAAGGCGGCGAGGAAATTTTTGAACGGCCCGCCGGTGAGCGGCTGTTTCGCGGCATGGGTTTCAGTGGCGTTGAATGCCGCCAGCCCTTCCTTGCGATAGACCCGCTCGGCTTCATCAGAGAACAAAACCGCGTCGCCGTCGAAGGCAATACGCAATTGCGCCGAAGTATTGGCGCCGACACTGCCGGGATAAATCGTCGCGGCGGCGAAACCCGCTTCGAGCGATTGGCGCACGTCCTGCGGATCGGCAGACAAAAATAAATTGGTGCCGTAAGCCGATACATAAGGATACGGGCTTTCGCCGCGCGTGAATGCCGCCCGGGTGACGTCGAGTTTGTAATGGCGGATGGAATTCATCACGCGCAAACCTGTATCGGCGCTATTACGCGACAGTAGCACCACTTCTACATGCGGATGTTTCGCGTCGCGCTTATTCAGCGCGAGCAGTTTTTGCACCAACGGAAACGCCACGCCAGGCTGCAGAATTTCTTCCTCGTGGTCGATCTGATATTGGTGATACGCACCCTCGCCTTTTTCCTGAAACACGCGGTGGCTGTCATCCAGATTGAACAAGGCACGGGATGAAATGGCGATAACCAGTTTGTCGTCTAAATTTTTAGGCATACTATATAAATAGGGCTTTAGCGTAATAATTCAATTCATTTCGTAGGCTGCACGCTTTAAATCCCCCCTGCCCCCCTTTTTCAAAGGGGGGATGAAGGTCGATGCTTCGCACATTCCTTTTCAAAGCCAGCATTACCAGCATAAATTATTCAATCTAACCTACCCCTTTTCAAAAGGGGGATTGAGAGGGATTTCGGTTTTCAAACTTGCCCCTATCGTTTGTAACTGTAGGGTAGGCAAAGCATAGCGTGCCCACGCTGACATGGTCATTTGTGGGCACGCTACGCTTTGCCCACCC
>JAYVGF010000024.1:0-1781 GCA_043772415.1 Betaproteobacteria bacterium | reverse complement strand
TTCAACAAGCGCTTATCAATCCATTCCGTCAGGTCGTCCCACATACGATCCAATTCTTTTGCTGATGGCGGGTCGATGGCGTGTTTGAGTTCGACGGTGACCACGGGCACATTTTTATCCACGCCGCCGTAGTTGCCGAGGGAGCCGGGAAATATGCCAACCTGGTCGAGCAATAGACCGCCGAGTTTCGCCGGTGGGGGAGGCGGGCCGTCGAAATCGAGCACGCCATACGGCGCGTGTATCGATACAATTAAGTCAGGCTTAAAGCCATCTACGTGGTTATGCACCCAACGCGTTTCCGGCTCGGACAATGGGGCTGTGCCGGGGTAGCGGCGCGGATCGCTGCCGGTTTTTTGTACCCAATAGCTGTGCGATTTGGCTTTCCAATCTCTGGTAGGGAAGTTACGGTTGAGATCGACGCCATGTGCATTGACGCGAGTGGAAGGTTGTTTGATCAAGCCATCAGGATTCACCAGCGGCAACATACGCCAATGGATATCCAGCGTGTTCACTTTACGCGCGCGTTCGATCCAGTCGAACACTATTGTTGATGAAGTCATTTCATCGCCGTGGATGCCGCCGAGGACTAAAATTTTCAAGCGCGGTGTAGTGCGTGGTTTGATATCGCGTACCGACAGTGGACGGCCTTCGACGGACTTTTGCGACGCCGTTTGCAGCTCGGCAGATTTGCAGCGTGAAGCTGTCAGTCCGGGTAGGCTTTTGGACAATATGCCGCACCAGTCGCTGGCATTGGCCGCCACTGCTTTGGTCGGGGCTTCAGCATAAGCGGGCATCGCCACCGCTGCGACGCAGAGCCATGTCAGCAAGCAAGCAGCAGAAAATGGATTTATAAGGCGTATCATAATTTAAGTATAAATAAACTCGCGAACGCACGCATATGAACAACTTCTCACATCAATACTGGATGATAACAAAATCACGCCAAGCTAAGCGTTAAACGTCCGATACAAATTGGCAATAGTCGTTTCGCAAAACCGTAGGCCTATAATAATCATTATATAACATATTGATTATAATTGGTATTTTTTTCCTTAAAGGAAAATTTTGATGTGGTGTTCGATGTGGCTTGATTCAAGGCTAGCTTGATGCAGCACTACGTAACAGTCTTAATCGCGCCAATGTGTAATGGATAAAGGCCAATCCCATAAATACCGGCGCGATAAAATTAGCCAGCGGTATAAACTGAATGAACGCTACCAGTATGGCCAGCAGCCATAAATTGCTGCGCGTTTGTTTCACCAATGTTTGGTATTCCGGCGCGCTCGCATGTTCTGCCAGCGCGTCGTAACCGAACAAGCGTTGGTTGAGATAAGCGGACAATATTAACGGCAACACAATACCGAGCGGCGGAATTAACCACAGCGGCAGCGTGATTATCCATAGTACGCAAAATATTGACACGCCGATCAGTGTATTCCACACGCTGCCCCAGATATTACCGCCGCCTTTGGTTTCCAGTTCCGCATAATCGCGCGCGCAAACAAAACGCAGCAGCAGCGGCATAGCGAATATGGAAGTGATCAGCAATGCGGTGAGGTTAATCAGCGGAATCAGCAAGGCAAAAAACAATATGACGGCCAGCGAATCTCCCATCCACGCGATGCTGATGCCGAAATAGGTGCCGGACATGCCATAGCTCGCCAACCAGTGTTGCAACCACGCGTAAAGCGGTACGCGGAATAAAAAAGCCAGCCCGCCCCAGAATAAAATCGCCAGCAACACCGGCCAGATAATCAAGCCCAGAATGCGCGGCTGCATCA
>JAYVGF010000023.1:0-7177 GCA_043772415.1 Betaproteobacteria bacterium | reverse complement strand
GCGGCAGGCAGGCGCGGCGATGGAGGTCTTGCAACGGTGTCACGCCGATCTTCTGGCGCGCGGCGCTGATGGACGATTTGGCGATCTGCGGTGACGTCGCTTGGCCCTGCATCCAACCCAGCCCCTGCGCCACCACGGCATACACTTCTTCATAGGCCACGTCGGGATACAGGCTTAAGGCCATACAGTAATACGCCGTGGCGAGTGCGGGCAGGCTGCGCTGGCGCTGACTGTTGACGCCATGTTCATCCAGGATCGACTCAATCAGCTCCGCCGGATACACCCGCGCCAGCAAGCTGGCGCTCAAGTAATCGCTGAGTCGAGCACCGGTGCTAAGTACTGCCTTGGTTCGCGCCATATCCGCTCCTTGCGAAAGAGTGGCATTAACTTAGCATAAAATTCGTTAAACGAACAGTATTGAGACCTGACCCCATCGATCTCCGTGGCTTAGCGTCATTTCAAGGCGTGTCGTGATGAAAGTGCGGATCAACCTGATAGATCCTTGCAAGCAGCTTATTGAAATCCGATAGGCGCGCCGGCGCGGTCGGGTGGAGCACCCGCCACTCTTGCAGCAGGCCGATCAGCTTGATCGGCGCCACGCGCTTGTCACCGACAATTTCAACATGGCCAGCACGCACTTCCACTCGCTGAGTACGCGGGTCGGTTTCTACCAGCGGGTTACGCTGCTCGGCCAGTGAGAATATATTGTCGTGCTCCACACAAATCCCGTCCTGCTCGCGCCGACAACTGTTGCGCTCGTCCGTGTCGATTTTCAGGTAGCTGCTGATATGTGGCGCCAGCGCCCCGGGCTCACGGATGAAGCGCGAGGAGAAAGTGATATCTCTCCACTTTGCGCCGGTCACCAGATAACAGGTCGCCGGAAGCAAGCCGAGCGTCAGCGGGTAGAGCCAGGTTTTACCGCAGGTTTCCGCCGACGCAATGCCGGAGAATGGGCCTGAGATGGTTACCAAGCGTAAATCGGTTTGACGTACCGGCGGCGTGGACGCAAGTTCCGCGAACGATTTACGTGCAATCAAAGCACCTTGGCTGTGACCTATCACGGTGATGTGAGAGGAGCGAGTTTGCTCAGCAAGTTGATTGACTGCGCCGCGCAGCGCGGTAGCACTATGCATGAGTTCATCCCGGTCATCGTAAGTGAAGCAGGCAGACTGCTGGCCGTGGAAAGCCAATACCTGCGCCAAACCACGGAAGTTGCCAGCAGAGCCGTAGCAGCCATGCACCAACACATGGACCGGCTGGCTCGGATCAAGCCGCAAGCTCCGATCCGGGTTATCGGTGCAGGGACCAAGGCCGGGGATATTGAGTGTGACATCCGCTGGAGGCAGGCGGCCAGCATCGATATTGAAATAGGCTGGATCCAGCGGCTCGAGCGTGGCGCAACCACCGAGAAAAGCGAAAATCGTTATGAGGGAAGCGATACGCAGCATGGCTGGCCTTGTAGGTAAACAACAGATCTTAAAATTTAAGTACAGATAATATTACCGGATAATTTCCTCCCACCCCAAAACGTTTCGTGCACTTAGATTTTGCAGTTCATGAGGATTTTGCAGTTCATGAGGATTTTGCAGTCCATGGGCAAAACTTACACCGGCAAAAACGATTCAATTTCATTCGGTAGACTGGGCTGATCAGCCCAGTCTACCGAATGCTGAATGCTACCGTTTCATCCCACGTTGCCGGATCACATCCGGCACGGGTGATATTGATGCTGGCGGCGGCGATGGCGTGACGTAAAGCTTCAGATAAAATTTTCCCGTCGAGTTGGCTAATCGCGTCTTGGCTTAATTTTTCCGCGCGCGCGAGATAGCTGATTAAACCTGCTTGGAAACAATCTCCTGCGCCTACCGTATCTTGAATATTTAATTTTGGCGGTGACAATTGCGCCATTGCTGAGCCCGTGAGCAAAGCTGCGCCGTTTGCCCCGAGCGTCAAAGCAATCAATTGCACTTCAGAATTTTGAAATAATTTTTTCGCTGAGGCGATTAAATCGCCGGATTCGGAACCTAGATGCTGCAAATCTTCGTCGCTCACTTTGACAATGTGCGCTAGGTGAATGGCACGCATCACGCCAGCGCGATACGCCGCCAGATCATTTGTCGCAATCGGCCGCAGGTTGGCATCGACCGACAACACTGCGCCGCGCTTAGCTGCTTCTTGCATCACCGCAATCACGGTATCGATATCTTCCGGAATTAGCGCCAGTCCGCCGGTATGTAACAGCGAAAGCGGTTGCGGTAGAGACTCGATGATTTTATTCGCATCGATCTCGCGGTTCGCCACCGGGCCGTGGTGGAAGGCGTAACCTGGCTTGCCTTCAACGTCGAGACTTACTATTGCGAGGGCAGTGGGCAAGCGGCTGGTGAAGCCCGCCAGTAGCGCCACGCCATTCTCGCGCAGACTGGCGTCGAATTGGCACCCAAAACGATCTTGCGATAAAGGATTGAGATACGCCGTGTCGAGTCCTTGTCGTGCAGCACCGATGCAAAAATTGAATACCGACCCGCCAAGACACGGCTTGAAATTGCCGTCGGGTTGTTGAATGAGATCGACCAGCGCCTCGCCCAGTGCTGCAATCATGGCATTTCCAATGCGGACGCTGCGCCGAGCAGAGCCGGGCTTTCAGTGTGTATGACGTAAGTCGGAATCGGCGCGAGGTAAGAACTAAAGCGGCCTTTGCTTTCAAAGCGCGCGCGAAATGGCGAGCGCGCAAAATAATCGCCTAACTTGGGTACGATGCCGCCGCCGATATACACGCCGCCGCGCGCGCCCAAAGTCAAGGCGAGATTGCCGGCAAAAGAACCTAGCATGGCGCAAAAAATTTCCACGGTCTCGACACAAAATTTATCGCCACCGCGCAATGCCTCTTGCGTTATGAATGACGGTTCCAGTGCTTGCGGCTCTTCACCGGCCAAGGAAGCGACAGCGTGATAAATATTCTGCAAGCCCATGCCGGATAATAATCGCTCGGCGGAGACATGTGCATATTGACGACGCGTGAACGCGATGACGTCTTCTTCGCGCGAGTTCGCAGCACACATGGAGGCGTGTCCGCCCTCGCCCGGCTGCGCAATCCAGCGCCTGCCTGCATAGATTAGACCTGCCACGCCTAAGCCCGTGCCTGCGCCTAACAAAGCGATAGGCGCGTGCTCCATCGCCTCGCCCCCGCCGATTTTTTCCAATTCATTTTTCGGTATCAACGGCAATGACAAAGCTAAAGCTTCGAAATCATTCAACACGCGCAAGCTCGTCAGCACCAATTCTTTACGCACGGCTTCAATAGAGAATTCCCACGGACAGTTGGTCATTTTGACTTGGTCGCCGTTGACCACTGTGGCGACAGCGATTGAGGCGTCTTGAATTTTTGGCGCGCCGACTGATTGCAAATATTCGCGCGCGGCCAAAACGAAGCTGGGGTAGTCGGCGGTGCGTACTGATTTAATTTGCGTGAATTGATTTGCATCACCGATAGCGAGAGCAAAGCGCGCATTGGTGCCGCCGATGTCAGCGACCAGTCTTGCCATCGATTTATTGTAAGTCATTGATTATATTAAACTAATTATTATGCGCAGTAAAATAGAAGTTGCTCATTATAAGCAAATCGGCCGGCATTCAGCCGGCCGATTTGTGAATTGAAATTCGTTTCTCAAGCAGGCACGGTTTCTAACTTAGGCTTCACCACGCGTACACACAGTACGGAAATAGCCGCGCAGATCAGCAATACGCCCGCCAGACGAATCACGTTTTCCGGATTACCGCCGAGCAGTGATCTGTAATACAGCGGCAAAGTAAATATCTGGATCAACATAGGAATCACGATGAACATATTGAAAATGCCCATATAAACGCCGGTGCGCTCTTTCGGTATGGAACCGGCGAGCAGGATATACGGATTGCCCATGATACTCGCCCACGCGAGACCGACGCCGATCATCGGGATGAACAACATCCATTTGGTGTGGATCAACGGGATGCAGATCATGCCGATGCCAGCCAGCGTCAGGCAAACGGCATGAGTGAGTTTCGCGCCGAATTTTCTTGCATAAGGAATCAAGGCGAACGCGGCAAGAAAAGCAATGAAGTTATAAAACGCGCCGATTTGTCCATTGAGCAAACCTGCATCACGGAAGCCTTCTGTGGTTGCGTCACTGGTGTTGAACATGGTTTTTGCCAGAGACGGCACGATATACACCCAGTAGCACAGCATGCCGTACCACTGAAACAGTTTCATCACGGCGAGTTGGCGCATGGTGGTCGGCATCTCGCGTATCGCATCCACAATATCGGTAAAAGTTTGGCCAATGCCCAAAGGCTTCTCTTTCATGTGCGCAATTTCAGCGGCGGTCAGCGGATCTTCCTTGGTAGTTTTCAGCGTGACTAAAATTGACGTAATGGAAAAGAATGCGCCGATGAAAAAAGCAATCATAGTGATGTACGGAATATTGTGGGCATTGACTGCGTCTTTGTTCATGCCGATTAACACCAACAATGTCGGCGTCAGGTAGGCAAGCGTTTGCGCCAAGCCGGTAAACGCGCTTTGCGTCAGAAAACCCAGCGAGTGTTGTTTTGGATCAAGCTTGTCGCTGATGAACGCGCGGTACGGCTCCATGGTGATGTTATTCGCCGCGTCAAGTATCCACAATACGCTCGCTGCAAACCACAACGTCGGGCTGTAAGGCATAGCGAGCAAGGCCAGGCTGCACACTATCGCGCCGATTAAAAAGTAAGGAGTACGACGGCCCCAACGCGTTACGGTGCGGTCGCTCATCGCGCCGATAATCGGCTGGATGATCAAGCCCGTCATCGGCCCAGCGAGCCAGAGGTAAGGCAAGCTGCCTTCGTCCGCGCCTAGATACTTGTATATGGGGCTCATATTGCTTTGCTGCAGGCCGAAGCTATATTGAATGCCGAAAAATCCGAAATTCATACAGAGGATTTGCCAGAAGGTTAAGAACGGTTTCATGTTGGCTCCTGCAAAAAATTTTAAAAGTATGTCTTTAGTCCCTTCCCCATTGGCGGGGGAAGGTTAGGATGGGGGGCTGAACACCAACCCATCCCCACCCTAACCCTCCCCTTGAAAGGGAGGGGACGAAGGAAAAAAACACCGGGTTGACCCCACCCTAATCCTCCCCTTGAAGGGGAGGGGACGATGGAAAAAAAGCACCGGGTTGACCCCACCCGCCCCCCCCACCTGAAGGGGAGGGAATTGTCTCTATGCAATCATCTTTCTGCGCGTTTTTTCGCGGTTTTATCTGATTCAAAAGACCAAGGCTGCTTCGCGCCAGTATGCGTCAGATCATAAGACATATCAGCGAAATTCACTTTGAGCCGCGCCGTCTCATCGCCATTCGTCCATTGCATATCCAGCACATCGTCAGATGAATCTTTTAGCTGGAAAGCTCCGGCAAAAGCTGCGTGCGTATTGCGCAAGCGTATCAGATTGAGCAGGTCGCGCACGACAGGTTTTTCCAACGTGGCTTTCAGCTCTTGCTGCGAATAATAATGGCGATTGATGTCGCGGCCAACGCCTGAGCGGGCGAGCAAATCCATATCATTTTCGCCCGCCAATAAACCAACATAATAAACTTGCGGAATGCCGGGCATAAAAAACTGTATCGCACGCGCCAACAAATACGCGCGGTCGTTGCGGCCGAGCGCGTCGTAGTAAGTGCAATTAACTTGATACAAATCCAGATTGTTCGCCGCTGCGCCCGTCGCTTGGCGGCTTTGCCCGTGGCTGTTTTCGTGAATGCGCTCGACCACTTGTGACAACTCTTCCGGCGGCACCAAACCGGGCCGCGCCGCGCGATCTGTCGCGTCGGCGCCGATGTCGATAATGCCGATGCCGTCATGCGTGTCGAGCACCGTGAGTGCGTTATTGGGACGTATGGCGATCCATTCTTTTAACGCGCGTGCGGTTTGGAAAAACAATGCATGCAATACCAACGGCGGTAATGCAAAGTCATATACCCAATCGACTTTTTTTGCGATGTCGATTTGTGTGCGATAGTAAGAATGGATTTCGACCAAGACTTCGAGATTATTTTTCTTCGCCAGCTGGGTAAACTCATCAATGAAAGCAAACGTCTCCGGCATCATGAAACAACTTTTGCCCGCGCGCTTGATGGCGTAGCCCGCCGCATCAAGGCGAATCATGCGCACGCCGTTAGCGCTGAATATCTGCAAAATATTTTCCAGATAAGCGCGGCCCTGTGCATTCTCTACATTGATATCAATCTGGCCTGAGGTGAACGTGGTCCAGAATTGTTTTTTCTCGCCCG
Organism: Betaproteobacteria bacterium; assembly: GCA_043772415.1. Taxonomy (GTDB): domain Bacteria; phylum Pseudomonadota; class Gammaproteobacteria; order Burkholderiales; family JBEEJL01; genus JBEEJL01. The sequence continues at coordinate 878 of JAYVGF010000023.1, read as the reverse complement.
ACTTGAGACTGATTTCGGTGAATGGCTTACCCGGACGCGGTCGATAAATAGTTTGTAAATCCTTTTCGCTCACGCCGTTCGGAAAAACTGAATCTGCCGTGAGAAACAAGCCGGCATATTTCGATTGGGTGCCCTGCTCTAAATAATCTTTGAACTGCGGCGAATCCGCCGACATATGATTCACAATCACATCGGCCATCACATCAATATTTTTTCCCAGCGCTTTCACATCGTCCCAATTACCTAACTGCTTATCAACTTGGGAGTGGTCGATAGGATCAAAGCCTGCATCCGCGCCATCAATCGGATAATAAAACGGCAATAAGTGCGCACCGCCGAATAAATCTTTTAGTGATCCGTTAAATAATTTTTGCAAATCAACCACGCCCGCGCCGCTGAGCCTGTCGATATACGTAATGAGTTGAACTTGATTTTTCATAATATCTTGCTGGGCAAACACTCAATTAAATTAAACATAACTATTTGATTTAATTGAATATTTATTGAATTGAAATTTCATCACGACAAAAAAATTCACCGCACATCGCCCCGCCCTTTTGGGGCAGAGTGACGAGCGGTGAAGGCATTACATTAGAACGAGTATTTCAGCGCTGCTTTAACTGCACGACCATCCACTGCGCGAGCTGCGTGTCCATCGCCTTCGATTTCGGTGTAGCCCAGGGTGTTAGCCAAGTTGTTTGCACTAATCGACAGAGCCATCTTCTGGCTGAATTGATATTTAGCAAACGCATTGACGATAGTGTAGCCAGGCATATTGATTTTGTTGTCGTCATCACCAAATGATTTGCCGGTGCCAACGAGAGAAGCGCCTATTTCAAAATCACCAAAGTTGTAGGACGGCACGAGTTGATAAACAA
>JAYVGF010000022.1:0-6407 GCA_043772415.1 Betaproteobacteria bacterium | reverse complement strand
CAAGGTGCCTGCGTTGCCGGCCCTATCAGTTGGCGAAGTATTGCCTACTACCGAGTAGCTTGCATTTACAAGCGCGGGCATAGTCGTGCTGGCAAGGGTTTGCAAGTTGCCCAGCTCTGCCGTTGTGATCGCATGGTCAGCATACATAGCATGGTAATTGCCGCTGTTACTGGTTCCATAAAAATCACTGACCACAAACCCACTGTTATAGCGACTCCAGTAGATGCCTAACGCAGCATCCGATCCGCTTTCAACAGGCGCTGCGGTAGCCCTCATGTTGTAATTCGGGCCATTCTGAATTCCTGTGACCATGCCATTATCCAGCGTGACAAACCTGTTGGTTCCGTTGTTGTTAGTCAATTCAACCAGGCTGGCGACGATGGATTCTGCAGTACCGGCATCGAGATTACCTGCATAAACCGTTGATGTACCCTTTAACGCATTGCCGGGGGGTCCTGGTGCAGGCGCCGGTGTTGGTGCAGGTGTCGGAGCCGGCGTAGGTGCAGGTGTCGGCGCAGGTGTGGGCGCAGGTGTGGGCGCAGGTGTTGGAGCTGGCGTCGGTGCCGGTGTTGGGGCCGGTGTCGGCGCAACTGTTGGTACTGGCGTCGGTGCCGGTGTTGGAGCCGGTGCCGGCGCAACTGTTGGTGCTGGCGTCGGTGCCGGTGTTGGAGCCGATGTTGGCTCCGGCGTTACAACAGGGGTCAGCAATAGTCCCTCTGTTTTAGAAGGTGCCGCCGTAGCTACAGCTGGCAAATCCGCTCCGGCCGGCAATAACACAGGGACAGAACCCGCCCCGCCCGCAAAACCTACGCGTCCAGGCGGAATGATCACTTGTCCATTTTGGGTCGAGAGTACGGTCGCGCCGCTATTCACTTTGTCATAGGTGCCCGGTACGCCGAGGGCCTTTTCGCCGGCGGCTGGCACGGGAATGTAGTAAGCGTCGTGATCTGTGCCACGAATACCAATGGTGGCACTTGGGGTTTTGATTAAGTAGTTTTGTTTGTTGGTGCGGCCGATTTCGCCGGTGACGGCGCGGATGCCGCCTTTTACCAGCGCATATAAAGCACGTTCGTTGCCGTCTTCTTTGCCGTTGTATTTGAAGGTTTCGATTTTGACTTGGCTGTCGGCCTTGACCGCCAACTTGCCGCCGTCTTCCATGACTAGTTGCGCAAAGCCGGATTTGCCCGAGACGATAGTGTCGCCTTCGTTGACTTCGCTACCTTTAACGGCGCGCATCTCCTGGCTGTTCTGGCTCTTCACCAATACGTCGCCCGTGACGAATTGGAATTTACCGGCCGAAGCCCACGCCATATTCGGCATGGCAAGAATCAAGGCGGTCAGCACTGGCGCTAGTTTCAACATGGTTTGACGATTGGTTTTCATATCTATTTACCTTGTTAAATTTGCCGAAGTAGAATTTACGTCGGTCTAAACTTTTACATGGTTGAATGATAAGGAGGTTCTTGCAGACTTGCTGTTAGGTACAACACAACGCGGGAAATATTTACACTTCTTTACTTTTCGCCACAATCCGCCCATCCCGCAGCCGAGAACAAAAAAAGCTTATTGTAATCAATACAATATATGATTATCTAGTTTTTGCGAGGCCAGTCATTCCCTATTGCCGTAGTAGCCGCTCGTCTGTATTGCCTTCATGTTCTGGCACATTTCTAGTTTGCCTGCGCTTTGCACCAAACACTTTCCCCGCCGATAGGGACGCAGGCTACAGGTGCCTTTGCCAAAATGCTGTGAAGGCCATCACTGGAAATGCGCTTTGATTTTGCGCCGCTAACACAAACCAAACTATCGCCAGCAGGCTTAGCGGAAATCGCGCCGGACGGAAAAGGAGAAATCGTTACGCGTGAATTCGTAGATGGGAAGGTTGGAAGTGGCGCGGGTATAAGTATAATTTGGTCGCACAGACCAGTTGAGTTCCGGCGTCCACGTCAAACCCAGATTCATATCCAGCTTACGGTCACGGCGGGAAAGTGACGTGGGTGGCACGTCAGGTTGGGTGCTATAGGGAATGATATTTTCTTTGTCGAATTGATCGCGGCCAAAACCTAATCCTGCAGCGGCTACCAAATTACCGGCGACACCCATTTGTCCACCCAGCCTTGCGCCCCACGTACGTTTGTTGCCGTCGATCTGCGGGCCTTGTGCAATTTCTTCACCGTAATTGAGTCCGAACGAAAGAGACGGATTGCCTTTGGCTTCACTGACGGTGAACCACGACATGCCGAATAGACGCTGATTCACGTCGTAATTACGGTAAGCCTCGGGAATATAGCGAATACGCCCGATCTGGGCGAATAGCGAGAGTTGATCAAGGCGGGAGAAATCATAGCGCCATTCCAGCGTGCCACCGTTATTACGCCGTAGGTTGGCATAGTCGAGAGTCCCACGTCCAAAGTTACCGCTGATTTTGATATTGGCTTGATTGAGCGTTTTTTCCAACCCCAGATTCACGGTACCGTTAATGGAGTCGAATCTATGCAAGGTGTTGTTATCGCGCCTTTGCACATCAGCGTTGGCAAATAAGGCCAGATTGTAATCTAGCGCCAGGCGAGCGTTAGCGCCGACGGCGTAGGCTAAATAAGCATCGGGCGACTGGAGGTTTTTTTCATCCAGATCAAATGGCAAACCGTTATAAAATAACTGCTTGTCCTTCAGCCCCCCCGGCACATTGGTATCACGCCCCACTGTCGCCGACACGTAAGCGTTACCGGAAAGATTGGCCGTGGCGCCACGACGTTCAATTTCGGCCAGATAATAATCGATGGCCTGCAGTGCAGCGGGCGGCGGGTTTTGATAGGCTGTCGTTATGAATGCGCTTTTCGCTTCGGCGAAATTACCCACCGCGAAATGGGCGCGGCCCAAATCCAGTCGCGCGGCGGCGAATAGTGGATTCAGCGCCAACGCGCGCTTCAACGGCACGATGGCTTTTTCTGGCTGCTTGGATTCGAGCAAACTCGCGCCGAGCAAATAATCAAAGCGGGGATCGTTTTTTTGTTCCGCTTCGAGGGGCGCAAGCAATTGATAAGCTTCGGCTGCTTGCCCTTTGGCGAGCAAAGCTCCCGCTTGTTGCAGCAATGCGCCGACGTCCTGCGCATAAGCGTGCGAAACGAGCAACAAGCAGAACAACACGACAGTGTAGATTTTTGAGGGCAAGAGTTTCAAACGCCAGCTAAATTTGTTTATACGTTGCGCGACATGATACCTGCATTAAGCGGCATTCGCCTACCCACACTATCACCTCTGGGATTCAGGCCACAGCAGTAAGACTGAACATGCAGGCAAAATGTTACGCTATTAATACATTAAAAAGTTCATTATAATCAAAATGTTACATAACAAGCAAGCAATGTAAGCTTGGTTTCTTTGCTTGCTATGCGCCGCGTCATAGCCTTTAATGGTTTGGCACATTATCATTCCTGCCTAACCGTAGATGTAACTACCCACCATGCTGAATAAAATTTTGCCGCGTACCGAATCCAACGCAACTACCACCGATCAATTATTGCGCGAAGCCTCGCGCGTGATACTCGGTAAAGATCATCAATCGCGCCTAGCCCTCGCGTGCATCCTCGCGCGCGGCCATTTGCTGATTGAAGATTTACCCGGTGTGGGTAAAACGACGATGGCGCATGTGCTGGCGAAATTACTCGGATTGGAATTCCAGCGCATCCAATTCACCAGCGATCTGTTGCCTGCCGACATCATCGGCGTATCGGTGTACGACCGCGACAGTGCGGGTTTTGTATTTCACCCCGGCCCGGTATTCAGCCAATTTATTTTGGCCGACGAAATTAACCGCGCCACGCCGAAAACGCAGAGCGCCTTGCTAGAAGCGATGGAAGAAAATCAAGTCACCGCGGAGGGCGAAACACGCAAATTACCGCAACCATTTGTCGTTATCGCGACACAAAATCCGACGCAACAAATCGGTACGTTTCCTTTGCCCGAATCGCAGCTTGATCGTTTCTTGATGCGCATCGAGCTGGGTTATCCCGACGCGAATGCCGAACGTGAATTGCTCAAAGGCCGCGACCGGCGCGACATGGTGCTATCGCTACAAGCTTGTTTGAATGGCGACAGCCTGCGTGAGATTCAAACGCAGGTGACGCAGGTACATGTGTCCGATGCCTTGCTGGATTACGCGCAAGCTTTGATTGCTTACACGCGCCGTCCCGCTGTCTATACGTCGGGTCTCAGTCCACGCGCGGGATTAGCATTACTGCATAGCGCGCAAGCCTGGGCACTGCTCGATGGCCGCAAACATGTGATACCTGAAGATGTGCAAGCCGTCATCCCCGCCGTGGTCGGTCATCGATTACACAAAGCGAATGACCATGGCAACGCAAAATCTACCGACGTCGTGCGTGAATTAGTCGAAGCTGTCGCTATACCGTAACTATTTGATTATATTATTATTTTTTATTACTGTATTTGCTTTGCGTTTGATTCACAGCGCCGATGGCCATCCCTCTGCAACTGAAAAATATTTTTTACTCTCGTCTGCACGCCTGGTCGCTCAAGCGCAACGGTGTGCAAAGCGGCGCGGTGCATTTAACGCAGCGACGCATTTATATTTTCCCTACGCGCCATGGCATGTTGTTCGCGCTACTGCTTTTGTTGTTGTTGGTCGGTTCGATCAATTACGGCCTCGGTCTTGGCTTTGTGCTGACTTTTCTATTGGTGTCGATGGGTTTGGTATCCATCTTGCACACCTGGCGCAATCTGGCCGGATTGTGGGTACAGTCGATTAAAAGTCCGCCGGTATTTGCCGGCGATGATGCAGCCTTCGATATCAGCGTGGAAAATAAAGGTGGGTTGCATCGCTACACTATCGGCCTGATGCAAACCGCCCCGACACTGACCGCTTACACCAATGTGCCGCCGCGCCAGCAAGCCCAACTGACTTTGCGGGCGCCGACGGAAAAGCGCGGCTGGCTCCCCGCGCCGCGCTTTCATTTATTCACCGAATACCCCTTAGGTTTATTGCATGCGTGGACCTATGTTTTCCTCGACACAAAATGCCTCGTCTATCCACGCCCGGAAATCAATGCGCCGAGTTTGCCGCTGAGCGGCAGAAAGACCGGCGGCACTTCACGGCAAGAAATAGGCAATGACGATTTCGCCGGCCTGCGCAATTTTCGCTCGGGCGATTCCCCCAAACACATCGCCTGGAAAGCCGTTGCACAAGAAAAAGGTTTGCTCACCAAACAATTCAGCGGTGAAAGCGGCGGCGAAGTGTGGCTGGATTTTTCCGCTATCGAAAGCCTCGACACCGAAGCGCGCCTGTCGCGTCTGACTAGCTGGGTGCTCGCCGCTGATAAAGCGCAGTTACATTTCGGCTTACGTTTGCCGGAAAAAAATATCGACTTGGCGCATGGCGCAGAACACCGCGCACGCTGCCTTGAAGCATTAGCCTTGCATGGGCTGGGCTGAAATGGCGAAACCAAAAAAAATTCCGCCAACCTATGCGCCGTTGCCGCGCCTCGATGTGCTGTGGCTGGCTGCGGGTTTATTGCTGGCGGCGATGCCGCATGTAATGATTATCGCGCCGTGGGTCAGTGCGTTGTTTTTTTTCGCGCTGGTTTGGCGTTCGTATATTTCCTGGCGCGGCCTGCCGATGCCTCCGCGCTGGCAGATCCTCGCCCTCGCCGCCATCGCCATGGCGGGCATTTATCTCGGCTACCGCACGCTGGTCGGGCGCGACGCGGGCGTCGCGCTGTTGCTGATTATGTCGAGCCTGAAACTGTTGGAAATGCGCAATCGCCGCGACGCGATGCTGACGGCGTTTCTCGGTTATTTCCTGGTGTTGACAGAATTTTTGTATTCGCAATCCATGGCGCTCGGCGCCTACGCACTGATGGTCGCGTGGCTGATTACCGCAGCGCTGGTCGGCATCCATCGTACCGATAACACTGCCGGATTTCGCGAGCGGCTGATGCCGGCTGCCCGCTTGTTGTTGCAAGCGGTACCGATGATGCTGATTTTATTTATTTTATTTCCGCGCGTCGGCGGCCCGTTATGGAGCATGCCGCAAAACAAACATATATCCAAATCCGGCTTGAGTGAAAAACTGGAAATCGGCACAGTAAACGAATTGGCACTTTCCAGCGAAGTCGCCTTCCGCGCCGAGTTCGAAGGCGCAATGCCGTCACCCTCCTCGTTATACTGGCGCGGACCGGTGATGTGGGATGTAGAAAATAACATTTGGCGCGTGCGCAAAAATTATCCCAAAGAAAACGCTAACTTCACGCCGAGCGGCGAAGCGATCAGCTACAACGTCACTATGGAAGCATCGGAAAAACCGTGGGCCTTCGCGCTTGATATCCCTGCGCAAACCCCGGCCGGCTTGCGCGGCACCAGCGACTACCAATTGCTCTCACCCATGCCGA
>JAYVGF010000021.1:0-2892 GCA_043772415.1 Betaproteobacteria bacterium | reverse complement strand
GGCGGGCATTCCGATTATCGAATTCCGCCTCAAGCATAGTTCGCAACAGATGGAAGCGGGCATGCAGCGGGACGTGCAATGTGAACTGGCGGTGATGGCAATAGGCGAGGTAGCGCGGGAGTTGGAAAATATCACCAACGGACAATCCATCGCGCTGCAAGGATTTTTATCCAGCCGCAACCGCAATAGTGATGTCCCTGTGTTGCATGTGAAACAATTCAGGAAAATGAACGAGGTTTAATTATGGCAAGAGCACCAAAAGGCAAAGGCAAATTCGCCAAAAAAGACGGCGCCCGTCGCACAGGCGGCATGTTCCGTCGTCGTAAGTATTGCCGTTTTACGGCAGAGCGCATTAAAGAAGTCGATTACAAGGACATCAACATCCTGAAAGATTTCATCAACGAAAACGGCAAGATTATTCCTGCCCGCATCACCGGTACCAAGGCACGCTACCAGCGTCAGTTGGGCGTAGCAATCAAGCGTGCGCGCTTCCTCGCCTTGATGCCTTACACCGACCTGCATATTTCTTAAGGAGACGACCATGCAAATTATTCTATTGGAAAAAGTGGTCAATCTCGGCAGCCTCGGCGACGTAGTCAAAGTCAAAGACGGTTTCGCGCGTAATTTTTTGATTCCGCAAGGCAAGGCTAAACGTGCCAACGAAAAAAACCTGGCCGAGTTCCAGGCGCGTCGTGCCGAGTTGGAAAAGAAACAATCCGACGATCTGAGCGCAGCGCAAGCGCGTGCAGGCAAGCTGGCCGGCATGATGGTACAAGTCACGCAAAAAGCCGGCGACGACGGCCGCTTGTTCGGCTCTGTGACCAACAGCGATATCGTTGATGCGCTGAAGGCACAAGGCTTTGAGGTAGCGAAATCAGAAGTGCGTTTGCCTAACGGCCCGCTGAAGCAAATCGGTGTTTTCCCGGTTACTCTCGCGTTGTATCACGACGTGACGGCGGACATCACCGTTTCGGTTTTGGGTGAGAAGTAAAAGTTTAATAAAATCAAAGAGTTATGTAATATCTTAAAAGGGCGGCTCAACCGCCCTTTTTTCTTTTTGTATCAGTCTCTTATAAGCTAGGCTGATAAACATTCATAATAGGCAAGCACCACATAAGTTGATTTTGTTCATGGTTCGACAAGCTCACCACGAACGGGATGAATACACCATCACCGTTCGTCCTGCGCTTGCCGAAGGACTTATTCAGCTTCGATAGCGTTTGAATTTTTCACTAGATAAAAATCATGGCCAATCCCGTTTCCTTTCTCCAAACCGATACGCAGATGGATGCGCTCAAGCTGCCGCCGCATTCGCTCGAAGCAGAGCAATCCGTATTGGGCGGCTTACTGCTGGATTCGGAAGCCTGGGACAAGATCGGCGACATCATCAGCGACAAAGATTTCTATCGCGCCGATCATCGGCTCATTTATCAACACATCGTCAAACTGCTGGAACAAAACAAAGCCGTCGATGCGTTAACGGTTTCCGAGTCGCTACAGCTCTCGGCAAAATTAGTTGAAGTCGGCGGCCTCGCCTATCTCGGTTCGCTGTCGCAAAACACGCCGAGTGCGGCCAATATCCGCCGCTACGCCGAAATCGTGCGCGATCGTTCCATGATGCGTCAGCTTGCCGTCGTCGGCACCGACATCACCGATAGCGCCTACAATCCTGCGGGACGTGAAGCGCGCCAGTTGCTCGACGAAGCGGAATCCAAAGTATTTAACATCGCCGAGCAGGGCGCCAAAGCGCAGCAAGGTTTTGTCGAATTGCGCAAGCCGTTGAGCCTCGTGATCGAGCGCATCGATTATCTTTTTAATCAGGACAATCCTAGCGACATCACTGGTTTAGCCACAGGCTTTGCCGATCTCGACGAAAAAACTTCCGGTTTGCATCCGGGCGATTTGATCATCGTCGCCGGCCGCCCGAGTATGGGCAAGACCGCGTTCTCTATTAATATTGCCGAGAATGTCGCGCTCGATTCCGGCGCGCCCGTCGCTATTTTCAGTATGGAAATGGGCGGCACCCAACTCGCCATGCGCATGCTCGGCTCGGTGGGTAAAATTGACCAGCACAAATTACGCACGGGTAAATTGCGCGACGACGATTGGCCGCGCATTACCCACGCGGTGAGCAGGTTGAACGATGCGCCGATACATATAGACGAGAGTGCCGCGCTGAATACGCTCGAATTGCGCGCGCGCGCGCGCCGCCTGCACCGTCAGTACGGCAAGCTCGGTTTGATCGTCATCGACTACATCCAGCTCATGTCGGCCAACTCCAGCGGCGAAAATCGCGCGACGGAAATTTCCGAAATCTCGCGTTCGTTAAAAGCCTTGGCGAAAGAATTGGAAGTGCCGGTGATCGCGCTATCGCAGTTGAACCGCAGCCTGGAGCAGCGCCCGAACAAACGCCCCATCATGTCCGACCTGCGCGAATCCGGCGCCATCGAACAAGACGCCGATTTGATTTTGTTTATTTACCGCGACGAAGTGTATAACCCCGAGTCGCCGGAAAAAGGCACAGCAGAAATCATTATCGGCAAACAACGTAACGGACCTATCGGCACCGTGCGCTTGACCTTCATCGGCGAATACACGCGCTTCGAAAGTTTCGCCCACGGCGGTGGTGGTGGCGGTGGTGGACAGTATTGATTGCTTGTTTAGCGATTTGTTTGTAACTATTTGATTTAATTGAATAATAATGACTCGTCCGTTACAGGCCCGCATCCATCTTTCTGCGCTAAAAAATAACCTCGACGTCGTGCGCCGTCACGCGCCGAAAGCCAAAGTCATGGCCGTCATCAAAGCCAATGGATACGGTCACGGCCTGTTGCGCGTCGCGCGCGCGCTGGAGTCTGCCGATGCATTTGCCGTGCTCGAACTCGACAAAGC
>JAYVGF010000020.1:0-11510 GCA_043772415.1 Betaproteobacteria bacterium | reverse complement strand
TCAGCGCGATCCACGGTATAGCGCCATAGGCGAAACCGAGTACCAGCACGCCCGCGCTAGCGAGCGCAACTGCGGCCCATTGTCCGCGGCGCAAACGCTCGTGTAAAAATATGACACCGATTAACACGCTCACCAACGGGTTGATGAAATAACCGAGACTGGTTTCGACGACATAGCCCGCGTTGACGCCCCAGATAAACACCAGCCAGTTGAGGCTGATAAGCAAGGCCGCGAAAGTATACATGCGCAACACAGCAAAAGTTTTAGCGCTATTGAACAGTTTTTTTCCTTGGCCGCTGATGACCACATAAGCGGTCAGCAACAAACATGACCAGACGATGCGATGACAAATTAATTGGATGGCGGGAACGTGTGCAAGCTGTTTCCAGAAAATCGTGAGCAAACCCCAGATGACATAAGCGCCAAGTGCATACCACAGACCACTATTCATGAAACTAATTGAAATATCATAAGTATTTGATTTAATTAAATAATCAGGAAAGGCTGACGCCGAGTAATTTACCGACTAAAAAGGCGATCAGCCCTGCGCCGCCACCGATCAGCAACATTCGTAAGCCGCCATGCCAAGAGTTTTTTCCGGTGAATAAACTCAAGGTTGCGCCGAGTCCGAACAAAGACAGGGCGGTGAGCATGATAGCGGTCATCAAGCTGGTGCGATTACTCAAATCAAAATAAGCGGCGAACAAAAACGGCGACAAGGGGATCAAGGCGCCGACGATAAAGGAAAAGAAAGAAGTGACTGCCGCGCCCATCGGTGAGCCGAGCTCATCCGGATTGAGTCCCAGCTCTTCGCGTGTCAAAGCGTCCAGCGCTTTTTTCGGATCGGCGATCAAACTGTCAGCGAGTTTTTTTGCTTCGACTGCCGACATGCCACGGGCAGTGTAAATCAGCGCCAGTTCTGCCGCTTCCTCTTGCGGATATTCGGCCAGCTCGTCGGCTTCGAGGCCGATCTGGTATTCATACATCTCCCGCTGCGAGCGCACCGACACATATTCGCCCGACGCCATCGACAGCGCACCGGCGATCAAGCCCGCCACGCCGGTGAGCACGATGACTTTCGCATCGGCCGCAGCGCCTGCGACGCCCATAATCAAACTCGCATTCGACACCAGGCCGTCATTCACGCCGAACACTGCCGCACGCAAATTGCCATTGCCGCCCGTGTTATGGCGTTTACCGATTTGCGCCACATGCGTCGGCATGTCGTGACCCTGCGGCGCTTTGACGTACAGCGACATGCCGCGAATTTTCATCGCAGTGAGGATTGGTTTCATGCGCTTCACGCCGAGCTTTTTCACCAGCGCCGCGACCAGCAAGGTGCGCGGGCCGGGTGAAAATGTTTCCGGTAGCGAAATATTATTGGTGCGCGCCTTGCGTTCCCACAGTGATGCTTGCTGCTCGGCACGCTCGGCCAGCTCGTTGAACAAAGCCTCGCGTGTTGTGCCATTTTCGCATTGCGCGACGACGCGATATAAATACGAAGAAGATTTTTCTTCGCGCCAGCTATGCAATTCGTTCATGGTTATACGTTATCCAACACTAAGTAAGTTAGAATATAGCTGATATTTGATTAGCCCACTCATGACTTCCTCTGCAACAAATAAAAATTATCCGCCGCTATCTTTAGCCTGGATCGTATGGGGCCTCGGTGCGATGCTGTATGTGATCGCGTTTTACCAGCGCGTCGCGCCTGCTGTGTTGACGCACGAGCTGATGACCGATTTTAGTTTGGGCGCAGCGGCGCTGGGAAACTTATCCGCGTTTTATTTTTACAGCTATGTCGCGGTGCAAATCCCCACCGGCATCATGGCGGATAAATTCGGCCCGCGTCGTTTACTCACTGTCGGCGCTGCCGTCACGGCCATCGGCACCTTGGTGTTTGCGCTCGCGCCCACGGTCGCCGTCGCCAACTTCGGTCGTCTGCTCATCGGCGCATTTTGCGGCGTCGCCTTTGTCGGCATGATGAAAATCGCCACGCATTGGTTGCCTTCCAGATTATTCGCTCTGGCCAGCGGCATGGCCTTGGCGACCGGTATCGCCGGTGCCGTGTTCGCCGGTGTGCCGCTACGCGAAATGGCCACAGCGTTCGGTTGGCGCAATGTGATGATGTTCAGCGCCGGATTTACCGGATTGCTCGCGATTGCGACGTGGTGGATCGTGCGCGATGATCCGGCGGAGAAAAATTATGCCAGTTATTTCGATCACGGCCACGATGACACTAAGCCGAAAATTTCCGTTATCGACGGCTTGAAGCGTGTTCTCAGTTATCGCAACACCTGGTTGCTCGCGCTCATACCCGGCGGCGCAGCGGGGCCGATCATTACTTTCGCCGGTTTGTGGGGCGTGCCGTTTCTGGTGACGCATCGCGGGCTCACGACGAAACAAGCGGCGATGGTCGCCTCGGCGATGATGATCGCGTGGGCCATAGGCGGCCCGGTGCTCGGTACGCTGTCGCAAAAACTCGGGCGGCGCAAACCATTTTATATTTTAAGTTGTGTGATGCTGGTCTCCGGTTGGTCGGCGGTGATTTTCTTCCCGCTGATGCCATTTATAGCATTGATTCCGATTTTGTTAGTCACGGGGTTTTTCAGCGGCATGATGATCATCGGCTTTGCCTTCGCCAAAGAATCCGTGCCGGCGCAACTCGGCGGCACCGTGTCCGGCGTGACCAATATGGGCGTGATGTTGGGGCCGATGTTGTTGCAGCCATTAGTCGGTTGGGTGCTGGATAAAAATTGGCACGGTGCAGTGAAAGACGGCGCACGCATTTACGATCTGGCCGCGTATCAAAGCGGATTCATGCTGATGCTGGCGTGGACGGCACTCTCTATGTTGTTGATTTTATTGACAAAAGAGACGTATTGTAAACAGGCTGTTTAAGCTCCCGGTTCACCCGCCATCTGCGTGTAAATCCACCAGCAAACAAAACCTGCGCCCATCAGTGTGGCCTGGCTGAGCGCCATCCATAAGCCCGAATGCGCCACCAGCGCCGACAAAGTGCCCGCGACGATACCCATCATCAACACCGAAATCGACGCTTGCAACGACGAAGCGAGCCCGCGATTGGCCGGAAAAATATCCATAATCAAAATCGACACTATCGGCAGTGTGAGTTGCAGCCCAATGTTGAATAAAGTCAGCGGCAACACCGCCCACGGTAGGTTCATTTGCGTGACGAAATAGTTATAGCCCACGTTAAGCAACGCCGCGATCAGCATCACCACAAAACCCAAATTTACCACTTTGTTGAATGAATATTTGCCCGCGATGCGGCCGGAAATAAACGCGCCGATGATCATGCCGCTGATAGTCGGAATAAACAGCCAGGCGAATTGGGTTTCGCTCAACTTCAATAACTTCAACACAAACGCCGGTGCGGAAACGATATAGAGAAAGAACGCCGAAAAATTACACGCCGAGGCAAGTGACAGTAATAAAAACTTTCTGTTCTTCATCACCTTGTAATAATTGCGCAGCAGCGGCGCAGCATGGAATGGTTGGCGCTTGTCCTGCGGCAAACTCTCGGGCAAATACCGCGCGCTCATTACCCACACGAACACGCTAAAAATAGCGATAAACCAAAATACCGAATGCCATCCAAACGCGGTGTGCAAATAACCGCCGATCATCGGCGCGACTGCCGGCGCGAAGCCGAAAATCATGGTGACCATGGACATCATGCGTTGCGCATCCGCGCCGCTTTGCGTATCGCGGATAATCGCGCGCCCGACGATCATGCCCACTCCGGACGACATACCCTGCAGCGCGCGGAAAAATAACAACACACCGATGCTAGTCGCCAGCGCGCAACCGACCGACGCAATGGCAAACACCACCAAGCCGGTCAACACCACCTTGCGCCGCCCGAACGAATCCGACAACGCGCCATGAAACAAGCCCATAAACGCCGATGCACCGAGAAAAAAACTCAAGGTCTGCTGTAACTGAAATGGCGTCGCATGCAAATCCTGCTCGATGGCATGGAACGACGGTAAATACGTGTCGATGGCGAACGGCCCGAGCGTGGACATCAGCGCGAGCAGGAGAGTGAGTAATAAAGTGGCGGGTTTGTTGGCGGGCAGGGCGACGCTCATGATGGTATCGACAAACGGTAAGCCGTCATGATAGCGTTTATCGCCTCGCGTCGCAGTTGTACGGCAGGAAGGGATTAAAATTTATCGATTGAAGATAGCCCATTTCATGCGACAGCTACACCAATAGTCTTTATTGGCGTAGCGGATGCGGATAAGCAAAGGGTGCGTAGTTTTTTTTGGCTTGCAAAAAATAATCGCGACCCAGCTTCACAATTTCCGGGCAAGTTGAAACCACGCCATTTTTTGCGGCGTCCGCCATGAGAAATGGGTTGTCCCATATATATAAGTTGGCGATGCTGTCGGGAGCAGGTTTACACGTTACGCCCCCGAATGAATTAACGCTTCCTTCGACATATAATTCGATGCCAGCGCGGAATTGCGAGCTAAATGTATTATTAAAAAGCACGCCATCCCCGCCGCGTAAACCGACCGCACTACGAATATGTTCTGATGGAGGTAATTCAGCGTTAAGGACGTTGCCGTATATTTCATATTGGCGAGATCCGGCCTTGGAGCCGTTATTTTCGCCTCGCCCATGCGCGTCAATGGGATAAAAATTCTTTGCGCTCACGATGCTGGTTCCGGTGTTGTAGCGAAACACATAGCGTGAAGCATTATTCGACGCTACATGATGGCGGTTTCCATACATATAGTTGTTCTCAATAAATATATTATCAGCAGTCCCCAGCGTCAGCTCGGGCCAACTTCCGTCGCCATAAACTACCACGCCATAGCCGAGGATAACCCCCCGTGTGAGAGAATCGAACGTGAAATTATGGATAAAGTCGTTGTTGAAAATGACACCGCGCGTGGCAGTGGGGACGCCGTTCACCGTAATCGCCGAAAAGCCGAAGCCGGTAAACTTGCTATTAAATACACGGAAATCCTGGCACGGGCTACTTTCGCGCACGCCATTCACATATTTCCAGCCCTGCAGGTGTAAACCATTATCGCGCTCATCGCTGCCATTTTGCTTTTCGCCGCCTTTGCCGCTAGCTTGTAATGTCAGATTGGAAAAAGTGTTGGGTTTGCCGGGGGCACAATTAAACGTGATCATAAAATTCCCCCCGGGCCGTTTTGCAGCGATTGCCGGATCTGCGTTAGGGTTGCGCACCAGCACGGTTTGATTTTTACCCGCCCCTTTAATATAAACGCCGGGACCAACCTTGAGCGAACTCAAGCCCCAGTCACACGTCCCCGCAGGAATATTAACTTGTGTGCCCGGCCCGGCTTTGGCAGCAACCATCTCAACGTCTTCAAAGCTACACGACTTGGCGTCCACTTTTGTCGTGACTTTGATGCCGCTTGGCTCCGGCGCTGTGGGGGCCGTGTCGGTGTAGGGCAAAGCAGCCGGCTTGCTTTCTGCCTGCGCGTGAAGGTTGCAACACAGCAGCAATACGCAAAAATAATTTAATTTAATCATATGCTTATTAATTTCTTTCAAAACGCCGATATTGAATCGCTTCTGCGATATGTTTGCTTAAAATGGTTTCCGCATTTTCCAAATCGGCAATCGTGCGCGCGAGTTTCAACACGCGGTGATAAGCGCGGGCGGATAAATTCAAGCGGCTGATGGCTTGCTTCAATAAATCTTCTCCGCCTTTGTCGGGCGCGCAGAGCTTGTCGATTTCTTTGGTGGTCAACGCCGCGTTGGGTTTGCCTTGGCGCGCGAATTGTTTTTGATAAGCGTTTTCCACCCGCGCGCGGATGACATCAGATGACTCGCCGGTGGCCGCGCCAGTCAATTCTTTTTCCGGTAAGGCAGGCACTTCAATCTGGATGTCGATACGGTCCAACAATGGCCCGGAAATTTTATTCCGGTAACGCGCAACGGCGTCGGGCGTGCAGCGGCATTTCCCGTTGGTGTGCCCTAAATATCCACAAGGACATGGATTCATCGCCGCGACCATTTGAAATTGCGCTGGGAAATCGGCTTGGCGCGCCGCGCGCGAAATGGTGATGCGGCCTGATTCCAGCGGCTCGCGCAATACTTCGAGCACGCCGCGATCAAATTCAGGCAGTTCGTCTAAAAATAAAACGCCATGATGCGACAAAGAAATTTCGCCGGGGCGAGGCTGTGATCCGCCTCCTACGAGAGCCGCGCTCGAAGCAGTATGATGCGGCGAGCGAAATGGCCTGCGTTTCCAATTTTCCACTTTGAAGCCGCCGCTGCCGAGCGATTGCAGCGCGGCGGATTCGAGCGCTTGCTCTTCTGTCATCGCCGGTAATACGCCGGCGAAGCGCGATGCCAGCATGGATTTGCCCGTGCCGGGCGGGCCGACCATCAGCAATGAATGGCCGCCGCTGGCGGCAACTTCGAGCGCGCGCTTGGCGTGGGCCTGGCCTTTCACTTCACTGAAATCGGCGTAATGCAGCGCAGAGATCACCGGCTTGGTGACGTAACGCGCCATCGGTTCCTGTCGCGTCAGATGCGCGCAGACTTCGAGCAAACTTTTCGCCGAATAGATTATCGCGTCCTGCACCAGCGCGGCTTCAGGCGCACTGTCGGCGGGTAACACAAACGCGCGGCCGTCCTTGTGTGCTTTGTAGGTCATGGCCAATGCGCCGCGTATCGCGCGCAATTCGCCGGTCAGCGCGAGTTCACCGGCAAACTCATATTTTTCCAGATCATCTTTGGGTATTTGTCCGCTGGCGGCGAGGATGCCGATGGCGATGGGCAAATCGAAGCGACCGGATTCTTTGGGCAAATCAGCCGGCGCTAAATTGACAGTAATCCTGCGCATAGGAAATTCAAAGCGCGCATTCTGCAACGCCGCGCGCACGCGGTCTTTGCTTTCTTTTACCTCTGCTTCCGGTAAGCCGACGATGGTGAACGCGGGCAAGCCGTTGGCGAGATGCGTTTCTACGTGGACCAGTGGTGCGTCCATGCCCGAAAGGGCGCGGCTATACAGTACGGCGATGGACATTTATGCTAATCCGTTTTAATTTGAGTGCAAGGCCTGCAGCAGTATTCGATAAAATTCCCCGCACGCTCTGTCATTCCCGCGCGGGTAGGGCATGGTCCTGAAAAAACCTCACCACAGAGGCACAGAGTCACAGAGACACAGAGAAAAGCTATTCAACCCGTCATTCCCGCGCAGGCGGGAATCCAGCTAAAACAAACAGGATTTTGATTTTCTCTGTGTCTCTGCGGTGGCTTTTGAATCATATTTCCACCTGCGCTATTTATTTCTTTTCCAGCGCCGAAATTTTCGCTTCCAATTCCGTCAGTTTTTCCCGCGTGCGTTTCAGCACTTCGGTTTGCACGTCGAATTCTTCGCGCGTAACCAAATCCATTTTGGCGAACGCGCTCGCCATCATCGCGCGCATATTTTTTTCGATGTCTTTCGCCGGGCTGCTGGCGAACAGCTCGCTGATTTTCTGGTTGATGTCCTCAAGAATTTTGTTGCTGGGCATATAGGTAGTCTCCGTGAATGACTCAGTGTATCAAATTCCCCGTCGTCCATTTTGCTCGCACGTTTGTTGTGCGCGAAATTTTTTCGCCGCCTTGCAATAGTGCATGTCTAGCATCGTATTTGTGCGGCTTTAATATAACCGCATGATTTAATTAAATATTTTTTGTGGCACGGCTACTGCTATGTAGAAAGTGAGACTTTTATTTTTTAAATACTAAGGAAAATGGAATGAAAAAACTGACGTTAGCATTATGGATGGCGGGCCTGTTAAGCATGAGTTCGATCGCCTATGCTCAGGAGGCAAAACCTGCGGCAGAAGCAGCAAAGCCCGCCGACGCTGCTGCGCCGCCAGCCGATCAGGCGATTTATTCCATTGGCGGTTTTGATTTAACCGGCCATGTGGATTTGGGTTATACCAGCCTTTCCGGCAACGGCAAATTTAATTCGGGTGTGAATAACCGGGTATTTGATTTTGAACGCAACAAATTGAAATTGCATGCGGTAGATTTGCAATTCACCAAGACGCCCGATGCAGGTTTCGGTGGTGTGATTGATGCAACCCTGGGCAAAGACGCTGACGTCATCGGCGCTTACGGTCTGATAGTGGATAACAATTTCGGGACAGGTTTGGGCAAACGTAACGCTGATTTAACCCAAGCCTATTTGCATTATGGCGCTGCACCGCTGACTATTATTGCGGGCAAATTTGTGACTCTCGCCGGCGCGGAATATATTAAAAGCCCGCTTAACACCAATTACTCGCGTTCGATTTTATTCGGTTACGCGATTCCGTTTACGCATACCGGCGTACGCGCGACGTACAGAGTGAGCGATGAACTCACTGTTGTCGGCGGCATCAACCAAGGCTGGGACCAATTCAAGGACGCTAACAGCGACAAGACGATAGAGTTGCAAGCAGCCTATACGCCGTCGAAAACCGTAGCGCTGGCGGCGACGGTTTACACCGGCAAGGAAAACGCTTCAATTTACGGCGGCGTATCGTCTGATAAAGGCACGCGTAATCTGATCGATTTGCTCGGCACATTTACTTTGAACGACCAAACGACTTTGGTGTTGAATTTCGACTACGGTACGCAGGAGTTGAGCGCGGGCAAGGGTACTTGGCAAGGCATGGCCGGCTATGTGAATTACGCCATCAATGATCAATGGAAATTATCTTTCCGCGCGGAAATGTTTGATGACAAGGACGGTGCGCGCACCGGGATCCAACAAAAATGGAAAGAAGCGACGCTTACCGCAGCCTATCTGCCTACGAAAAATTGGGAATTACGCGGTGAGTTGCGCAAAGACAGTTCGGATAAAGATGCGTTTGTCGATAGCAACGGTACAGCCCTCAAGAGCAGTCAAAATTCGTTCGGTATCGAAGCGCTGTATAAATTTTAATCACTCATAACAACTGGGAGACACCATGAAACTGGTCACCGCCATTATCAAACCGTTCAAGCTCGACGAGGTGCGCGAAGCACTGTCGGCGATCGGTGTGCAAGGAATTACCGTGACCGAAGTCAAAGGCTTCGGTCGGCAAAAAGGCCACACCGAGTTGTACCGCGGCGCGGAATACGTGGTCGATTTTTTGCCCAAAGTGAAAATCGAAGCGGCGATTAAATCCGAAATACTCGAGCAAGTGATCGAAGCCATCGAGAAAGCCGCCAACACCGGCAAGATCGGCGACGGCAAAATATTCGTGTTCGAGCTCGAACAAGTCATCCGTATCCGCACCGGTGAAACCGGCGCGGACGCGCTGTGAAAGAAAATAACATGAAAAATATATATATATTAATCAATATGTTACTGTTAGCATCTGTGTGTGTGGGCGCTAACGCAGAAAGCTCATTGGCAGGCATTGCCGAATTGGCGAAAACGCAAAATGCCGACATGAAATTGGCGCAAGGGGCACCCGCCGCCGAAGTGAAACCCGCCGAAGTCAAACCCGCGGACGTCAAACCGGCAGATGCAAAACCTGCGGACGCCGCCGCGCCGCCTGCGCCAACCAGGCCGGAAATCGTCGAAGCCAAAACCATCAACTCCGGCGACACGGCGTGGATGCTGACTTCAATCGCCTTGGTGTTGTTCATGACCATCCCCGGCCTCGCGCTGTTTTACGGCGGCATGGTGCGCAAGAAAAACGTTCTGGCCACTTTGATGCAAAGTTTCGCTATCACTGCATTGGTCACCATTTTGTGGATGGTGTTGGGTTACAGCCTGGCGTTCATGCCGGGAAGCGAATGGCTGGGGGGCTTTGATCGTGTCATGCTGAACGGCATGTTCTACGGTAAAGAGGCGGGCAAATTGACCGTGCATCATTTAGCGACCAATATTCCTGAATCGGTATTCTTCATGTATCAAATGACCTTCGCCATTATTACCCCCGCGTTGATCGCCGGTGCATTCGCCGAGCGCATGAAGTTTTCTGCCATGCTGTTGTTTATCGGGCTGTGGTCGCTAGTAGTCTATTCACCGATAGCGCATTGGGTGTGGGAGCCGGGCGGTTGGTTGGCAGCCAAAGGCGTGCTCGATTTCGCCGGAGGTACGGTTGTGCATATCAATGCCGGTATTGCAGGTTTGGTTTGCGCCATCGTATTAGGCAAGCGTGTCGGTTTCGGCAAAGAAGCCTTGATGCCGCACAACCTGGTGCTGACTTTAATCGGCGCATCGATGTTGTGGGTCGGTTGGTTCGGCTTCAACGCCGGCTCCGCTGTCGCAGCCGATGGCCGCGCCGGTTACGCCATGATGGTGACGCAAATCGCCGCTGCCGCTGCAGCGTTGGCGTGGATGTTCGCCGAATGGTTAGGCAAAGGTAAACCGTCGGTGTTGGGTATAGCATCAGGCGCCGTCGCTGGCTTGGTCGCTATTACTCCGGCGGCCGGGTTTGTGAATCCGGTTGGTGCATTGGTCATCGGCGTCGTCGCCGGTGCAGTCTGCTTCTGGGGCGCAACGAGCCTTAAGCACATGCTTAAGTATGACGACTCGCTCGATGCTTTTGGCGTACACGGCATCGGCGGTATCGTCGGCGCAATTTTGACCGGCGTATTCGCGGTGAAAGAAATCGGCGGCGCAGAAGGCAGCGTCATGACGCAGTTACTCGGCGTCGGCGTGACAGTCGTGTATAGCGGCGTGATGACTTTTGTCTTGCTTAAAATCATCGACGTCATCGTCGGCCTGCGTGTCACGACAGATGAAGAACGCGAAGGTCTCGACATCGCCCTGCACGGCGAACGTGTCGAATAAGTTTTCTCCTTGGTAGAAATTGAGTGGGGCGCTCAGGCGCCCCATTTTTTTGCTTGTCATTACTGCGCCGCGATATTGATAGCCTGCGCGGCAGAATATCCAGACTGAATTATTGTCCAAACTTTACAGTAACAACACCCCCTAAGCGGAGTGCCACATTGCGGTTTCGTCCGCCTGCTCGGGCTGGCTCAGTGGCTGGGTTTTGGCTTGGCACTGAAGCGATGGGCAATATTTAAGGCACTCACACCGATGCAGCTGGTCATTTGCTTGGTCGATTTTTCGGCGTGACGTTATGGGAAGGCGGCCTGATCATCTGGTGAATACGCCATAAAGACGAAATGGCGTTGCATCCACTGTTGGTCGATCGTTAGGGGGAATTTTGTGTGGCTTGGGGGTGTCGTTTTACGGTATTTCGGGCGGCTTGTTAAATACAATGGGATGGCGCGCGGTAGCCATTTATGCGCTGCTGTCTGTAGGTTATGCTTCACGCCTACATGCACCACGAGGAACTACACCCTTCTACCCACGCTCTTTAACACTGAAAAAGGCTAATTATCGGAGGCTGAGCGCTCGGTTTTTTATTGCTAAATTATTATTATAATAATCAAATGGTTGCGGCGCACCCTCTTGAGTCCGGCAGCTGTCTTGACCCTACCAAAACCAATGTATACATTTATACCCTACCGCCATATTAAGGGTTATTGCTACCTGAATAAGTAAATCAGGGTAG
>JAYVGF010000019.1:0-1909 GCA_043772415.1 Betaproteobacteria bacterium | reverse complement strand
TGCGCTGTCATTGCGTGAAAGCCATTCAGCGCGGCAGAGAGTTCGCCGCGTGAACGCTGCATCGCTGCGTCATCTTTGGCTTGCGGTACGAACATAAATTGCTGTCCGCTATACGCCATCAACACGCCTTGTACTGGTTTGCCTTGGCTAGTGCCTTTGAATGACGTAGCAGGAAAACCATTGACCGAAGTATTGGTCAATTGACCGCTATCGGGTTTAAACACCGCTTTGAAAATTTCATTCGGGTTCGCGCCTGCGCCGGTTACTGCCGCCATAAGCAGTGCGGCATCGCCTGCTGCGTTAATCATCACCAGTTTGTCCGGAGAGTTCTGGAATTTCCAGCCTTGCGGTGCCGTGATGGTGAAGTTAAGCGGCTCGTGATAAAAATTGTTACCGCGCGTAATGCCTTGCTCGCGACTGTCGCCGAAAGCCATACTGCCGGTGCGTTGCAAGAATGCAGTGCGGTTGCCATCTCCTGGCACAGAAGGATATTTTGCGGCGATACCCACAATATCATTGAGGCGCTGATCGTTGGAAGGATGCGACGACAACCAATCGGGCATGCGTTGTGGCGTTTTGCCAGCCACGCGCGCGCGTTCCGCTGCCGCCAATTCTTGCGCCTTCAAGGTACCGATAACTGCAATCATGGTCTTGGGGTTGTAACCCGCGCGCGATAAATATTCTGCGCCGAGTTGATCGGATTGCAATTCATGTTCGCGACCGTGTTTGAGTATCACGGCTTGGCCGACTTGTCCGGCAATTTCCCCCAGACCCTGCACGCCGCCATAGACTTGGCCGAGTATTTCTGCCGCGACTGCGCCGACTTGCGCCAGCGTTCCCTGACTTTGTTGTTGCGCACCGTGGCGCGCGGTGACGTGCCCGATTTCGTGGCCGATGACGCCGGCGAGTTCCGCTTCGCTATTGAGATGCGCCAAAATGCCGCGCGTGACATAAATATAACCGCCGGGCAAAGCGAAGGCGTTGATCTCAGGCGAATCGACCACGGTGAAATGCCATTCAAGCCCCGCCCGTTGCGAATTGCGCGCCAACTTCTGGCCGATTTCATTGACGTAGGCTTGTAGCGCCGGGTCGTTATACACACCGTATTCTTTTTTAACATCCGCGTCGGCTTGTTTACCCAGCGCGATTTCGTCGCTCTCGCTCATCAGGTTCAGTTGGCGCTGTCCGGTGACCGGGTTAGTGGCGCAGGAAGCCAGTAAGGTGATGGCAATCGTCGCTGCGAAAAGTTTGCGTAGAGTAAAAGTATTCATAGGGAATCCCCCGAAGTTGGTTGTGTCGGTTTGACGGCTGAGAACAAGGAAAAGTTTACCAGAGCCCAGCATTAAAACAATAAACAAAAAGGCAGCCTAAGCTGCCTTTTTGGTGGAGACGAAATGCAAGAACAAAAGTTTGCCAAATTACTTCGGTGTGCTGGTCGAAGCGTATTTCTTGCGGAACTTGTCCACGCGTCCTGCCGTATCCAGCATTTTCTGTTTGCCGGTATAGAACGGATGGCACTCGGAGCAAACTTCGATGTTCAGCGGTTTGAACATGGTCGAGCGGGTTTTGAATTTGTTGCCACAGCTACATGTGACATCAATTTCTTTATATTCGGGATGGCCTTCTGCTTTCATGGTATTTCCTTTGCGAGCGCCGGCGGGGTGTACGCCGACTAATTAAAAAAGAGATTATCGCCTATCTGGGTAGGCAAGGGCAAATCGGTGATTACTCGGTGCGAATAGTTGTAAGGAGAATAAAAAAATATCAATTTAATCAATAAGTTACATAATATACAGTTTTATTTCAATTTTGCATAAAGCTATGCAATATCAATTCTTTGAGCGAGTTTGATGTTTAACGTTATCCGTTATACAATTTAATGATGATCCAGAGTTTCAATTGCGCCGAC